>JAUXJB010000284.1 GCA_030624945.1 Deltaproteobacteria bacterium
ACTCGTCGGGCTCCAGGAACTTGAAGGCCAGGTCCTCGAGCTCCCACTTGAGCCTCGCCATCCCGAGCCGGTGCGCGAGCGGCGCGTAGATCTCGCGCGTCTCGAGCGCCACGCGACGCCGCTTCGCATCGGGCAGGTGCTCGAGGGTGCGCATGTTGTGCAGGCGATCCGCCAGCTTCACGATGATGACGCGGGTGTCCTTCGCCATCGACAGCAGCAGCCGGCGATAGTTCTCCACCTGCTGCTCGGCGAGAGATCCGAAGCGGAACCGCGAGATCTTGGTGAGGCCCGCCACGATCGTGGCGATCTCCTCGCCGAACTCCTCGCGGATCTCGTCGATCGGGGTGCCCGTATCCTCGACGACGTCGTGCAGCAACGATGCGGCGATGCTCACTGTGTCCAGGTAGATGTCGGAGAGGATCTTGGCGACCTCGACGCAGTGCCGGATGAACTCCTCGCCGGAGCGCCTCTTCTGCCCGACGTGCTTGTCGGCGGCGTATTGGAAAGCGAGCGCCAGTAGCTCGAGGTCGAGGCGCTCCTCGTGCTCCCGCACAACCTCGAGGAAGTCCGCGGGGAGGAGCGATACGACGCCCGCCCGCCCGGACGCATCCAGTCCTTTCAGCTCGACTTCCGGCTTGGCCATGCGCCCACGAGACGAAAGAGGAAACGCCGGAGTGCCGAACGGCCCTCCGGTATCTAGGTATTAGGTATACCAAGATCCCGTCGCGCGGTTGCATCACGGAGCCGGAGCGAGCCGGTCGGGTTGCGCGAGCCGCCAGCGGACCTGTCAAACGAGGTGGCGGTTACGTCCGGGTGCGGGCCAGTCCGTTAAGCAGAGGCGAGTTTGCGGACGTGGAGGATCTCCCGGTCCTCCAACCCTCGGAGATCTGCCCGGTTGAGCGTGAGCACGGCGACCGTGCGACCCTCGCCGGCCACAAACTCCACCTCGTATCCCTCGCCGTTCCCGTATCGATGCACCACGGTTCCGACATCCCCCTCGTTCAACCCGCTGTCGGGCATGTCTCGCGTGAGCACAACGCTCTCGAGCTCTTCGAACATCTCCATGCCTACCAGGGATAGGCGGTCACGAGGCGTGGAGCCTCAGTCTCGCGTTCCTGAATCCATACCGTTCGTAGGGCTACCTGGGTCCCTCGCGGGGTCTCCAGGAGCCCGTCAACAATGTACTTCCGACCGAACGCTGTCGGCACCTCGGCGCTGATCGTGCCGCTCCCCGCAAGCTCCCGCAGCGCCCGTTCGAGCTGGTCTGCGCCATCAAATCCCAGCGCGCGGAAAAACCGAGCCTTGAACCGACCCGCAGGATGTGTACTCGAGAGCAGATAGCACTCGAGCTTCCCTCGCGGAATCTGTACGTCATCCGCTCGCGGCAGCTTCACCCGTCATCTCCCGCCTCCATCTAGACCTTCCTCGACGTACAGCCGCGCTCGGCCAGGCTTACGTAGGTGGAATCCCCGAGAATCACGTGATCCCTCACGGGAATGCCCAGCAGGCAGCCGCTCTCCATGAGCTGAACCGTCACGGCCAGGTCTTCCGGTGACGGCTCCGGATCGCCGCTCGGGTGGTTGTGCGCGAGGATCAGGCTGGCGGCGCCGTGGGTCATCGCGGGGCCGAACACCTCGCGCGGGTGCACGAGCGAGGAGTTGAGCAGCCCCACCGTGAGGCAGCGCTCCAGGAGAATGCGGTTCTGCGTGTCCAGGTAGGACACCCATAGCTGAAACGGATGTGTAGCAGCATCACAGTCTTACGCGCTCTTTCGGCTGGTCCGGTGACAAACCCGGTGCCTCTATGGGTGCCAGAAAAGTACAGACAGAAGTGCTCATGCGCCCCGTAACCTTTGTTCCCGCAATGGGATAACGCTCGCTTCGCGGTAGGCGACGACCGGGCTCCGGTAGCGTGTATGTATAAGGTGTCCGTAGAGCTTCTCGAGCAGCTGGACGTTCGTGTGCCCGAGCTCGCGCGCGACGGTGAACAGGCTCACCGGCTGCCCGTGGTCGAGCGTCTGGATCCGGGTCGCGGCGTAGGTGTGCCGGAACGTGTGGAGCGTGACCCGCTTCCCCACTTCAGCCCGC
>JAUXJB010000198.1 GCA_030624945.1 Deltaproteobacteria bacterium
CCATCTGTGCCTCGCTCCCGAGCAGCGCACCGGCCATGACGTCGTTGTGGCCGGCGAGGTACTTGGTCCCCGAGTGCAGGACCAGGTCGGCCCCCAGCGACAGCGGCTGCTGGTTTACGGGCGAGGCGAATGTGGCGTCGATCACCATCAGGGCACCGTTGGCGTGGCAGAGCTCGGAGACCCGGGGAATGTCGACGACTCGCAGGTACGGATTCGTCGGGGATTCGGAGAAGAACAGGCTCACCCCTGCGGCGAGGGCGGACTCGAGTGCCCCGATGTCGGCGGGATCGATCACGGTCGCCTCGACCCCCAGCTTCGGAAGTAGGGATCCGATGAACTGCCGGGTGCGGCGGTAGCAATCGCGAGTGGTCACGATACGCCCGTCGCGGGGCAACAGCGCCAGCAGCAGGGTGGTGATGGAATTCATGCCGGAGGCGGAGATCAGGCAGGCTTCCGCGCCCTCGAGCTCGCAGAGCTTCGCCTCCGCGGTCCGGACCGTCGGGTTGCCGTAGCGACCGTACTCGAAGCTGCGGTAGCGTCCTTCCTGGTAGTCGATCACCTCCTGCGTGTCGCGAAACCAGTAGGTCGCCGTCTGCACGATCGGCGTTGTCAACGCGTCGGAGACTCGCGGACGGCCCTCGCGCTCGCCGCCGTGCACGGCGCGAGTGGAGGTTCCGGGGGGGCGCTTGGGCTTGGCCATCGGTTGCGCGGGCGAGCTTACCGCCGCTCCTGTTGGCGGTCAAACTCCCCCAGGGACGCGGACTTGCGCGATTCGATCGAGGATCCGGTCGCGCTCCGGGCGACCGAGTCGCAGTCGCCCCCGCCCCCGACCCAGCTTCACGTCGGGGCGGTCGGCGCCGTGGAAATCGCTGCCACCCGTGGGCACCAGGTCCCATTTTCGGGCGAGCTTCCCGAGCTTCCGCGTCTGCCCGGGATGCTGCGAGGGGTGCCAGACCTCGAGGCCGTCGAGCCCCGTCGCGACGAGGCGTTCGACGAAGAGCTCGAGCCCGCCAGGCGCCTGGACGCCCAACGAGCTCAGCGGGTGCGCCAGGGAGGCGATTCCTCCCGCGGCGTGAATGAGTGAGATGGCACGCTCGGAGGGGAGCCCCGGGTGTGCGATGAACGCCGGACGTCCCCTGCGCAGGAAGCGCCCGAAAGCCTCGTCCATACTGGCGCATACCCCGGCCTCGACCAGGGCCCGGGCCACGTGGGGACGACCGATCGATCCCTCGCCGGCAATCTCCGCGAGCCTCTCGCGGGAGATGTGGATCCCGACCTCGCGCAGGCGCTCGAGGATCTCGACACTGCGGCGCACGCGGGCGCTTCGGAGCGCCGCCACGCACTCGCGCAGAGCCGGGAAGTCCGGATCGATGCCCAGTCCCAGGATGTGCATCTGGCGGCGCCCCTCGTCTTCGGTCACCGAGAACTCGATGCCCGCGATGACTTCCACGCCGAGCTCGCTCCCGCGCCGCGCAGCCTCGGCCACCCCGGCGATCTCGTCGTGGTCGGTCAGCGCGAGGGTGTCGACGCCCGTTTCGTGCGCGAGTGAAGCGATCTCGCCCGGCGCGAGTGTCCCGTCCGAAACCGTGGAGTGGACGTGGAAGTCACAGCGCAGGTCCATCGGCTACCGGGACCAGTCGACGAGGCGGCCCAGGAAGAGCTCGATCAGCTCGTCGCTCCGCACCTCCTCGGCGTACCAGACCTCCGGCCCGTCCTGGCCGGGGCGGGCCCGCAGCCTGCCCCGCTCCGGGCCCTCGGCGACGACCACCTCGATCGCCCGCCTCCGGTAACGGAACAGGTCCTCCTGTGCGGCCGCTGCGATCGCGCAGGGATCGTGGAGCACCGCACAGGCTTCGCCGAGGATGGGCAGCTCCGCCCGCATCAGCGTCGCCAGAACCTCGTGCAGGAACCGGCCCAGCGGGCTCGGCGGGAGCGGCTCGCGCGCGAGCGTGGGCGCCCGAGCGACGACGTGCCGCGTCACGTCCAGTCCGATCAAGCGCACCGAAAGTCCGGACCCCAGGACGATGGAGGCGGCTTCGGGGTCGGCGTAGCAGTTGAACTCCGCCACGCGCGTGACGTTTCCCTGAGACAGCGTGCCTCCCATCCACACGATCTCCGCGGAGTCGAAGAGCGCGGGGTCCTCGCGCACGAGCTGTGCCACGTTCGTCAGGGGGCCGATCGCCACCACCGCTTCCACAGCGCACTCCTCCAGGCTCTGGCGCATGACCTGCGCGGCAGCGGGAAGCTCCCTGGGCTCCAGCGCGGGCAGCGCGATGCCGCCCCGGCCGTCCGCTCCGTGGAAAGACTCTGCGTCGGTGGCGGACAGAGAGAGCGGCCCGGCTGCGCCGCGACCGAGGGGAACCTTCTCGCCCGCCAGGGCCAGAAAGCGGCGCGCGTTGTCCGTCACGGCCTCCAGCGAGACATTGCCGGCGACGGTGGTGATGCCCTCGACCGCGAGCTCGGGCGACGCGAATGCCAAGGCCAGCGCCAGCAGGTCGTCCAGGCCGGCGTCCGTGTCGATGTGGATGCGGCGGACGGAGGTCACTGCGCGTCTCGCGGGTAGCCCGCCTCCTCGAGCCGGTCCGCGATGACGAGACGGTGCCGCCGGCGGTACTCGGCCTCGGTGACGTAGCCCGCCCGCCGCGCCGCCTCGAGCTCGTCGAGGGCCCGGAGCTGGGCGTCGCTGAGCTCTTCAGGGGGTGGTGTCGCGACCGAGAGATCCTCGAGCTCCTCCTCGGAGATCTCCATCAGGATCGTGCGTCGGCGCAGCTGTCCGTAGCGGGCGCGCAGGCTGACGGGCTTCCGGTAGTAGGGATCCCGCCAATCGACGCCAATTCCGCGGGCTCCGCGACGCGTCTGCGCTTCGCCGGCCACCAGCCGGAAGCTCGGCCGCGAGCTGGAGAGCTCGTGCGGGATCTCGTAGCCGCCGTCGTCGCTGACCGATCGATCGTAGTCCCGGGGGACGATCTCCTCGATCGCGAAGAACTCGAACACCAGGAGGTCCCCCTCCAGGAAGGCCCGGAAGGACGTGACGCGCTCCTCCGTGAAGATGCTGAGCCTGCGATCGCGCGCCTGCGCCGCAGCCACCACCTCGTCGTCGGGGCCCGCCCCCTCGAATGCCTGGGACAGCCCCTCCGCCAGGTCGTAGACGTGCTCGGAGCGGATCGTCGGTCTGGGCACGCCCTCGCCCGTCGCGTGCGAGAAGCTGGCCAGGATGTGGGCCAGTCGGACATCCGCGATGACGAAGGGGTGTTGGTGGCCCCTCGGAACCACCTCTCCCTGCGTCTCGGTGCGACGGATCTCGACGCGTACGAAGTCGTTTCGGAAGACCTCCTGGCGGATCAGCTTGGGTCCGCAGGCGCACAGGGCAATGGCGAGGCCGAGGCAGAGGGCGCGGATGCGCATACCGAAAGAATAGTGAATCCGAGACTACTCGTACTCGCTCTTGAGCTGGCGCGTGGTCAGCTCGCGCACAGCCTCGCCCAGGTCCTTCCGCTCGTACAGGACTTGATAGGTGAGGGCGGTGATCGGCATGTCGACGCGGTGTCGCTGTGCTAACTCGAAGGCCGAGCGGGTGGTGGCGACGCCCTCTGCCACCTCGGTCAGGCTCCCGAGTACCTTTTCGATAGGATCGCCGCGCCCGATCGCGAGACCCACCGTCCGGTTGCGAGACAGATCTCCCGTGCAGGTGAGCACGAGGTCGCCGATCCCGGAAAGTCCGAGGAAGGTCAGGGGCTTGGCACCG
>JAUXJB010000025.1 GCA_030624945.1 Deltaproteobacteria bacterium
CGATTGCACGACGTGGGCGGCGGCGCCGATCAGCGCGTTCAGTCTGTGGCCGGCCGACAGCGTGAAGGTCACCAAGGGCGTGGACAACATCACCACCTTCAACAAGACGGAACGCAGCGGCCGCAAGTTCTGCAGGACCTGCGGCGGGCACCTGATGACCGACCACCCGGGCGTGGGCATGGTCGACGTCTACCTGAACGTGGTCCCGGACTTCAAGCACGAGCCGACGCTCCACGTGTACTACGGGGAAAGGACCATGGCGGTGAAGGACGGCCTGCCCAAGTTCAAGGACATGCCGGCCGAGTTCGGCGGCTCGGGCGACGTACTCCCCGAATAGGTCGCCTGAGCGAGCTCCTCCCGGGGGGAGCTTGCTCGAGGCGAGGCTAGCTTAGCGCCCGATCCAGGCGTGCCCTTCTCGCCCGTGCGCGGGCACGCGCGCGCGTCAGGGGACCCGGACGGCCCGCTACGAGCCGGCCGAGCTGGCGGACGTTCTGCACGAAGTCGCCGCCGCTCAGCAGGTAGTCCAGCGTGGCGGCATAGCCGAGCTCGTGGAGCTCTCGACGCATGTTCTGCGTGAGACCTCCGTCCCAGAGATTGCGATCGTCTTCGGGCGGGTCGAGGCCGAGACCCACCTCGGTCGCGACCCAGCCGGAGGTCCACAGGACCAGCGCGAGCATCGGCTGCTGCACCGCGAGCTCCGGCCGGCGGCACTCGCGCACCGCCTGCGCGACGCGCGGGGGCATGTTCCAACTCTCCATGACCCGTGCGCAGAGCTCGCCGGGGTAGAAGCCGAACTCCTTGTTCAGCGCCTCCTCGAGGTCGCCCTGCCCGCCCCGGCTGTCGCACCAGACCTCCTCGAAGCGCCGCGGAAACGAGATCGCCAGGAACGCATCGCCCAGCCGGTGCACCAGCGCACCGAGGTAAGCACCCGAGGTGTCGGGGTAGCCGAGATCCTCGGCGAGTCTCCGCGCGCAGATGGCAGAGGCGAGACCGAAGGTCCAGAAGCGTTGCACGTCGAGCGGCGCCGGCAGCGTCGGAAAGGTGGTCATGATCGCGACCGACAGGATGGCGCTGCGCGTCTCTCGCTCACCGAGCCGGAGGATGGAGGTCTTCACGCAGGAGGTCCGCATCCCCATACCAAAGAAGGGCGAGTTGCCCATGCCGACGATCCGCATGGCCAGCACCGGGTCGCGCGAGACCGCGTCGGCAACCGCCCGCACGTCGTAGTTCGGGTCCTCGAGCAGGTGGAGAGCTTCGAGTGCGGCCTCGGGCAGGGAGGGGAGCTCCCGCATCCGGTCGACCAGGGCGTCGATGGGGGCCACGCGCGCACCGAGTACTCGCGGGGATATTGCGTGCTGCATCGCTCAGCCTCCATTCGACAGCCGTTCGACCCACCCGAAGCGGCCCGGGGTAGGGCACTGGCTTTGCGTCCCCGTCTTCCGGCGGGTTTGCCATTTCGTGGAGCAGCCGAGCTTGCACATCAGCTGCATCCCTGCCGCCGGTCCGGGAGACCGGTGGCGTCAGTAGACGTATCGGATGCTCAGAAGCGAACTTTAGGTCACTCTTCCGCCGGCGGTAGCGCGCGATCGTGCTCCTCCAGGAAGCGAGAGACCAGCCCGTTGAAACGCGCGGCGAGCTCCGCCGCCACGAGATGCGCGCCGCCCGCCATCTGAACGAGCCGGGCGCCGGGAATGCTCTGGACCAGAATCCGGTGCAGCTTGGGCGGGGTCAGGATGTCGTCCTCGCCGCAGACCACGAGCGTCGGGGACCGGATCTGACCGAGGCGGTCCAACGCGTCGTGGTCGATCGATGCCTGGGCCTGGCGCGCGAAGACCTTCTCCTCCATGGGTGCGTCGTCGCGCAGGTAGAAGCGCCACATGCGGTCGATCACGTCCTGCTCGAAGGTCGAGTCTCCCACGGTCCACGCCAGGCGGTTCTTGATGCGGGTCTCCGCGGGGACGCCGCACTCGATCATCTCCTTCCAGAGCTCGAGGGTCGCTCGACGCTTGGCATCCACCCTCGCCCAGGTTCCCTGCAGGATCAGGCAGCCGACGCGCTCGGGGTACGCGATCGCCAGCTCCTGAGCCACCATGCCGCCGAGGAATCCTCCCAGGACGTGCGCGCGCTGGAGGTCGAGCTCGTCCAGCAGGGCCAGCGTGTCCTCCGCCATGTCCCGGGTCGTAAACGGGGTCCCGGGATCCTCGGACTTGCCCGCGCCGCGGTTGTCGAAGATCACGACGGGGCGCTGCTTCGAGAGCTCCGGCACGGTGGTGACCATCCACCCCTGGCAGGTGCCGCCCATTCCCATGACGAGCACGAGCGGAGTGCGATCTCCTTCCCCGTGGACCTCGTAGTAGATCGCGAACCCGCGGCTGCGGAAGCTCGGCATATGCCCGATTGTAGCGGAAGCCTACTTGTTGCCGCGTTTGAGCTCGGTCAGCACGAGCTTGGCGAGCGCCTTGAGCGTCTCGAAGACGCCCGTTCCGGTCTGCGCCGATGCTTCGAAATCCAGGATCTTCCCGGTCGGGTTGAGCGCCTCGCGCAGCTCCTCGACCGGAATCGAGTTCGGCAGGTCGCGCTTGTTGTACTGCAACACCCAGGGGATCTTGTCGATGTGGTAGCCCTGTTCGCGCAGGTTGCCCCTCAAGTTGTCGAGCGACTCGATGTTCGCCTCGTAGCGCTCCTCCTGGCTGTCCGCCACGAACACGACGCCGTCCACGCCCTTGAGGATCAGCTTTCGACTCGCGTCGTAGAAGACCTGTCCCGGTACGGTGTAGAGGTGGAAGCGCGTCTTGAAGCCGCGGATCTCGCCCAGCGAGAGCGGCAGGAAGTCAAAGAAGAGAGTGCGCTCGGTCTCTGTCGCGAGCGAGATCATCTTGCCCTTGGCCTCGCCGGCCGTCTTCTCGTAGATGTACTTGAGGTTGGTCGTCTTTCCGCAGAGGCCGGGACCGTAGTAGACCAGCTTGCAGTTGATCTCGCGTGCGGAGTAGTTGATGAATGCCATGCGGCCTCTAAAACCTCAGTCCGAGAACAGGTTGTCTATGTCGTCCTCGCTGATCTCGGCAAACGGGGAATCGGCTCCATCGTCGGACTCCGCCCGTTTGAAGATCTCATCGAAGATCTGTGACAGTTTCTGACCGGCCTTCTTGACACGCAGCCGGACGAGTCCCAGCGAGCTGCGGTCGTCGAAGATGACCACCATGATGATCCGCTGTGCGACCAGGGTGATGTGCACGTTGTCGCGCTCGCCCTGGTGAAAGTGGATGGGAAAGTCCGGCTCGCCGATCACCTTCGCCAGGCCCGTCGTCGCGGCGACGTTGCCCGCCACCAGCGACGACAACGATGTGGTGTCGATGCCCTTAAGCTCGCCCGCCTCGGTCACGAGCTGCCCATTCCTGTCGATCAGGAACACGGCCTTGGCGTTCGCGTCGTGTGTCAGACGCTCCGACACCGCGACGAGCTTCTTGTGATCCTCTTCGAACAGGACCAGCTGAGGCGTCAAGGACATACAGTCCTTCCTAAGACGTTGACATCGCTCGGAAAATACCCCCGGCACCGATGCTAGCAGAGCGCATTCCACGGGCACAAGAGCCGCTTACGAGGAGAAAATCGGGTCCTGGCGTTTGGATCTTGAGGGCCGCCTATGGGCCAAACTGACGCCTGTTTTCCAGCGATTTCCGTACGGTCACGGAATCGACGTATTCCAGGTCCCCGCCGATGGGCATCCCGTACCCGATCCGGGTTATGCCCACGTCGTACTCGCGCACCCGCTCGGCGACGTAGAGCGCCGTCGCCTCGCCCTCGGGGTTGGGGTTGGTGGCGAGGATGACCTCCTCCACGCCGCCCGCACGTATGCGCTGGAGCAGGGGCTCCACGCGCAGGGCCTCCGGTCCGACCCCGTCGAGGGGCGCGAGCGTTCCGCCCAGGACGTGATAGCGGCCCCGGAACACCCCGGAGCTCTCGATCGACGCCAGGTCGGCGGGCTCCTCCACCACGCACACCTGGGTCCTGGAGCGCGTCTCATCCCGGCAGATCTCGCACGGCGAGCGCGTCGTCAGGTTGAAGCACTCTTCGCAGAGGGTGACCTCGCGTCGGAGCCGCAGGATCGCCTCGCCGAGCTCGCTGGCCGTGCTCTCGGGTGCGGAGAGCAGGAAGAACGCCAGCCGCGAGGCGGTCTTCTCACCCACGCCCGGCAGGCGGCGCAGCGCCTTTACCAGGCGCTCGATCGGCTCGGCGCGCGAGGGCGCCACTAGGAGCCCCCGCCGAGCTGACTCATGAGCTGGGCGATGGGAATGCCGGTCGCGCTCTGCATCTCGCTCTGCGCCATCTCGCGCGCCCGCGCCAGCGCCTGGCTCACGGCGGCGACGATCAGGTCCTGCAGCATCTCGACGTCGCGCGGGTCGACGGCCTGCGGGTCGATGCGGATTCCGACGAGATCGAGCTGCCCGTTCACCGTGGCTTCCACCATGCCCCCGCCGACGGTGGCCGAGACCGTGCGATGACGCAGCTCTTCCTGCACGCGCTTGAGCTTGCCGCTCATCTCCTGTGCCTGAGACAGGATCTGCTTGAAATCGAACATCTCACTCATTCGAGCTCCCGCCTTCCAGCCTGGCGCGGCACCCGCACCTCCTGGAGCTCCGCGTCCAGGGCGGAGATGACCTGTTGCACCTTGGGATGATCCCTCGCCTCGCGCCGGATCTGAGCCTCGCGGCTGGACGTGGGCGGCTCGGCGGGCGCCTGGGCGCGCGTCCCACCACCGCCCGAGCCGCGAGCACCGCGCTGGGCGCCGCCACGGGGAGCGGGGTCGCCACCGCCGGCCGCGCCGCCACCGCTGGGGCCGCCCCTCCCGCCCGGCCCACCGCCCTCGAGAGCGTCGAGCCGCTCGATCAGAGAGCTCAGCGCCTCGGCCTCGGGCAGGGTCGCGAGGCGCACGACCGCCATCTCGAGAGCGTGCTCGGGCCGGGGCGCCCTCGCGAGCTCCTCGTTGCGCGTGAGCAGGACCCGGAAGAGGCGCTGCAGGGTCTCCGGGTCGTGCGCCCGGGCGCGCTCCTGCAGCTCGGCGAGCTCTGCGGGCGCGGCATTCACGAGCTCGGCCGGATCCCCGACGAGGCGCGTGACCAGGAGATTCCGCAGCTCCCCCAGGATCTCCGCCGCCAGGCGCACCGGATCCACCCCGGCCTCTACCGCGCGTCGCACCGCCTGGAGCGCGGCCTTCGCATCTCGCCCCAGGATGGGATCCAGCACATCCGCGACGATCCGGTGCTCGATCAGGTCCAGGATCTCGCGCGCCCCTTCCTCCTCTATGACGTTGCCAAACGCGCTGATCAGCCGGTCCAGCATGGTCTGTGCGTCGCGCAGGCTGCCGTCGCTCTCCCGCACCACGTCGCGCAGCACGCCCTCTGAGATCGAGATCTCCTCCGCGCTCACGATCTGGCGCAGCCGATCGAGCATCTCTCTGGGCCCGAGCTTCTTCAGGTCGAAGCGCTGGACGCGCGAGAGCACGGTGACGGGGATCTTCTGCGGGTCCGTCGTCGCGAACACGAAGAGGCTGTGCGGGGGCGGCTCCTCGAGGGTCTTCAGCAGCGCGTTGAACGCCTGCTGCGAGAGCATGTGGACCTCGTCGATGATGTAGATCCTGTACTTCCCCGGGGCCGCCGCGTAACGGATGTTGTCCCGGATCTCGCGGACGTTGTCGACGCCGGTGTTGCTCGCCGCGTCGATCTCCTGCACGTCGAGCGAGGTCGAGGCCGCGATCTCGACGCAGGAAGAGCACTTTCCGCAGGGCTTCTCCGTCGGGCCCTCGTCACAGTTGAGCGAGCGCGCGAGGATCCGGGCGATCGAGGTCTTGCCGGTGCCCCGAGGTCCGGCCAGGAGCAGCGCGTGCGGCAAGCGGTCCTGCTTGAGGGCGTTGCGAAGCGCCGTCGTGACGTGGCTCTGCCCGGATACCTCTTCGAACGACTGCGGCCTCCAACGGCGCGCCAGGACCTCGTAGCTCATGGGGGTCTTCCTATTTCGAGCGCTGCCCGTCCCAGAGGGAGATCGCTGGGCCGATCCAACCACCCGATCCGCGACGCTACCGTTGCTTCCTTCCGGACCTGGCGGAGTTCACGAGCGTACCGCCGGCCGGGACCCAGCGATCACCCTCGGGGACGGACGCCGGTGACAATACCTCCCGGCCAGATGGGCGTAAAGCGAGGCGTCGCAACAGGATCGCGCTGATCACGGCGCGCTCGGGCAGGCTGTCGAGGACGACGAACTCGCGGTCCGTGTGCGCCGCACCGCCGCGCACGCCCAGCGAATCCAGAGTGGGCAAGCCAAGCGCGCCCATCAGCGAACCGTCGGTCCCTCCCCCGACATGAATCGGATCGGGAGCCTCGAATCCCACGGCCCGGGCGATCTCCGCGTGCAGCTCGAGCAGCTCCCGCACCGCCGGCGTATCGCGCTTCGGCGGGCGGTGCAGCGCTCCCCACAGCTCACCCGTGGTCCCCTCCACGTGGTCGTGCCGGGCGATCTGCTCGACGCGCTCGCGGATTTCCCGGCCCTGAGCCAGCTCGTCGTAGCGCAGATCGATCCAGGCCTCCGCGTACTCGGGGATGATGTTGCGCCTCGTGCCCCCCTCGAAGATCCCGGTGTTGAGCGTCACCCCCGCACCGTAGTCCGTGAGGGCCTCGATCTCGATCACCTTGCGGGCGAGCGCGAGCACTGCGCTGCGGCCCTTGCTGTGGGAGCTTCCCGCGTGCGCGGCCCATCCCTTTACGGTCAGGTAGAACTGCCCGAGCCCGCGGCGCGAGCTGACCATCTCGCCACCGGCCCGGGCGCTCTCGAAGACAAAGCCCAGCGTGGCCGTACGGGTCTCCTCCTCGATGCGCGCGCGCGAGGCGAGCGAGCCGATCTCCTCGTCGCAGTTCAGGACCACGGTCCAGTGAGCGCGATCCAGAAGGCCGCCGTCGGCCAGGGCACGCAGCGCGTAGAGCAGCACGACGAGCCCGCCCTTCATGTCGGCGACCCCGGGCCCGATCGCGCGGCCCGGGTCGTCCGGGTCGACGCGGTAGGTCTGAAAGGGGGAGTCCGGCTCGAAGACGGTGTCGTAGTGGCCGACGAGGAGGAAGCGTTGCCCGCCCTCGGGCGGACCGGGGCGGCGCGCGACGAGCAGCGGGCCCATCGTCACGCGCCCGCGGCCCGGATACGCGAGCTCCGGGGACTCGGACTCCACCTCGAAGCCGAGCTCGGTCAGGGCCGGGGCGAGCAGCGCGGCAAAGGCTTCGAGCCCCGGGCGGTTCCAGGTGCCCGTGTTCATGCCCGCCCAGCGCTCGAGCAGCGAGACCATCTCGTCGCGGCGCGCCTCGACGCGGGACCGGATCTCGTGTTCCTCGGGATCGAGCTCGGCCGCGCCGGGAAGCGGCGCCACCAGCGCGAGAGCCAGCAGCATGTAGGCGGCCCTGCGCCGCAAATTCGCGCACCTCGGAGGGTAGGACCCGCCATAGTACCGTACACTGGACATATGGCTCCCCGGCGCGTCTCCCTCCCGATCGGGCTCACCGTTGGCCTCGTGACGCTCGCGCTCGCGCTGACGGCGGGCTGGCAGGTTCTCGTCGCCCGGGAGTTCGCGGCCTGGGCCGAGGGCTTTGCCGCGGTTCACTGGCTGCTCGTGATCCTGGGTTCGACCTTCTTCGTGACGATCATCACCGTGGCGATCCTGCAGGGCGTCTGGCTGGTGCGCGAGATCCGCACGAACCAGCGCCAGCAGAACTTCCTCGATGCGGTCAGCCACGAGTTGCACACGCCCCTGGCGTCTCTCCGGCTATACGTGGACACGCTGCAGGGGAAGTCGCTCGACCCCGGGCAACGCGACGAGTTCCTCGAGGTCATGTCGGACGACATCCACCGCTTGCAGCGGACGATCAACCAGATCCTGAGCGCGGCGAGCACGGACGAGCGCAAGAACCGCCGCACCCAGGTCG
Organism: Deltaproteobacteria bacterium; assembly: GCA_030624945.1. GTDB lineage: Bacteria > Myxococcota_A > UBA9160 > SZUA-336 > SZUA-336 > JAUXJB01. The sequence continues at coordinate 7,962 of JAUXJB010000025.1, forward strand.
ACCTGCGGCGTCTGCTGGGGGAGTGCGTGGAGGACGCGCGCGAGCACCACAGTCTCGACGAGGATGAAGTACGACTCGAGGTTCCCGGCGCCGCGCGCGTGCGCGGCGACCTCGAGCAGCTGCGCGTCGCCTTTCGCAACCTGATCGAGAACGCAATTCACTACACCGGCGGCAATACGCGGGTCGACGTGCGCGTGCGCCCCGCTTCGGGGCGAAAGCTAGAGATCGAGGTTGAGGACCAGGGGATCGGGCTGCCCGAGTCGGCCCTGGCTCGCGTATTCCAGCGCTTCCAGCGTCTCTCGCAGGAAGCCGTGCGCGGGCCCAGCGGTCTCGGCCTGGGGCTCTACATCGTGCGCAACGTGGTTCGCAGCCACGGCGGCTCCGTACGGGCCGAGAGCGATGGAGAGGGCAAGGGCAGTCGGTTCATCGTCACGCTTCCCGGACAGCTCGATGAATCCATCCATACTGCTCGTTGAGGACGAGGAGCACCTCGCCCGCGGCCTGCGCTTCAACTTCGAGGCCGAGGGCTACCGCGTGGATGTATTCGAGCGCGGCGAAGATGCGCTCGAACAACTCGAGATCGCTGCCAAAGACCCCGTCGACCTCGTCATCCTCGACGTGATGCTCCCCGGCATCTCCGGCTTCGAGGTTCTCGAGCGCCTGCGAGCGCGAGAGAACCCCGTCCCCGTCTTGCTCCTCACGGCCCGCGACACCAACCAGGACATCGTTAGAGGTCTCGACATGGGCGCGGACGACTACCTCACCAAGCCCTTCTCGCTGCCTGTCCTCATGGCGCGCGTCCGCACCCTGCTCCGGCGTACGACGAACACCGACGAGGAGAGCGCGAGTCAGCGCCCCTTCCAGATAGGCAAGGTGACCGTCTACCCACAGCGCTTCGAGATCGAGCGCGAAGGCGAGCGCCTGAGGCTCACCGCAATGGAACTCTCCCTGCTCTCGCTGCTCTTCGCCCGCCGAGGCACGGCTGTGAGCCGAGGCGAGATCCTGGAGCAGGTCTGGGACCTCCACCCCGACACCCGCACGCGCGTCGTCGACACCTTCGTCCTCCGCCTCCGCAAACTGATCGAGCCCGACCCCTCCACCCCCAGACACCTGCTATCGGTCCGCTCCTTCGGCTACCGGCTGGAGGCCTAGCCGGTGAGCCGCGTCGATCTGGTCACGGGAGCCTTCGGCTTCACGGGCCGACACATCGCGAAGCGACTCCTCGACCGCGGCATCCAGGTGCGAACACTCACGGGGAGAGCGGCACCTCCGAACTCGACCATCGAGGCCCTGCCCTACTCGTTCGACGATCCCGTTCGGCTCGCCAAGAGCCTGGAGGGCGTCCACACCCTCCACAACACCTACTGGGTTCGCTTCGATCACAGGCACGCCACGTACAAAGCGGCGGTAAGCAATACGCGCAGCCTGTTCCGCGCAGCTCAGGCCGCAGGCGTCCGTCGGGTCGTACACGTGAGCATCGCGAACCCCTCGGAGAACTCCGACCTCCCATACTATGAAGGCAAGGCACAGCTCGAGCGAGACCTGATCGACTCGGACCTCTCATACGCGATCCTGCGACCGACCGTGCTCTTCGGCGACCGAGGCATCCTGATCAACAACATCGCCTGGCTCCTCCGCCGCCTCTCCGTATTCGCCATCGTCGGGAGCGGCGCCTACAGCCTCCAGCCCGCACACGTGGACGACCTGGCGCGGTTAGCCGTCGAGGCGGGCGACCACGATGGGCCGCAGGTCTCCGATATCGCCGGCCCCGAAACCTACACCTACGAAGACCTCGTCCTACTGATCCGCGACACGATCGGCAGCCGAGCCCGACTCGTGCACGTTCCAACACCCATCGGCCTCTGGACAGCCCGGGCGATGGGCCTCCTCCTGCGCGACATCCTCGTCACCCGCGAAGAGCTCATCGGTCTACAGCGCAACACCCTCGTCTCGCAAGAACAACCCCGCGGCCAGATCCACCTGTCCGACTGGCTCCGCGAGCACAGCGACTCCGTCGGTACCGAGTACATATCCGAGCTCGCACTGCACTACAGAGCCAAGGTGTGAGATCCGCCGCCGCCACCTGGCCCTCCTCCCAACTCCCCCCGAGGGGAGTTGTTGCGGTGACTCCGGAAGCGCTACGCGGACGCCGTCGGCTTTCACCTGGCCTGCAGCTAGCTCTCCGCGCTTCCGCCAAACAGCAACAGCGTGCCGAGCATCGCGGCGAGGGCGGAGGCGAGCGCCAGGGGGAAGGACCAGAAGTCGAAGGCGAGGGCGGGGAGGTAGCCCGCGACGACGGCGACCGCGGCGACCAGCAGGGCGTAGGGGACCTGGGTGCGCACGTGGTCGATGTGGTCGCTGGCACTGGCCATCGAGGAGAGGACGGTGGTGTCGGAGATCGGGGAGCAGTGGTCGCCGAAGATCGAGCCCTCGAGCACGGCGCCGATGCAGACGAGCACCATGCCGAGCGAACCGATCGGGTGGTCCACGCCCACGGCGGCGGCCAGACCCACGACGTTTGGCAGCAGGATGGACATGGTTCCCCACGATGTCCCCGTCGCGAACGACACGCCGCTGGCCGCGAGGAAGAGCAGTGTCGGTAGCCACAGGGCGTCCACCCGACCCGCGGTGAGCGCGACCAGGTAGTCGGCGGTGCCCACGTCCTGGCAGATGCTCCCGATCATCCAGGCCTCGAACAGGATGACCAGCGCCACGTACAGGGCCCGCGTGCTGACCAGGGCCGAGCGGGCGGCGTCGGCGCCCGGCAGGTGTCCCCTGCGCGTGCGCAGACGACCCGCGAGCGCAAAGCCTGTGAGCGTTCCGGCCGCGGCGAATACGCCCACGTACACCAGCGGTGCCGGGAGCACGTTCGCGCCCAGCCACTGCTGAACCGGCGGTCCCAGACCGAACGCGGCGGCAAGGCCGGCGACGATGCCCGCGCGCAGCGCGTTCGACCCGCACAGGAAGGTCGCGAGCAGCAGACCGGCGGTGCTCGCCCCGAGCAGTGCAGCCGCGCCGCTTCCCTCCAGCAACACGCCGGTGACGCCCTCGACGGTCATGAGCCGTGCGGGATCCTCGGACAGCACCCCGAAGCCACCGCCCCTGCGGAAGATCTCCTCCAGCGCGACCCCCACCACACACAGTATGGGAGCCACGGCGTTGCGCGCGCGCGGGAGCAGGTCGGAGCTCGCCCGGAGATCCGTCATCTCCGCGGAGACCATCGGCATCCCGCCGTCGCGCACGAGCTGGCCCGTCCTGCGCGCGCGCCGCTCGGCTCCGCGCATCGGTCCGAAATCGCGCCCGGTCCAGATCACGAGCGCGACGAAGCAGAGCGCGAAGATGCTGTAGAAGCGGTAGGGAAGCGTCTGGAAGAAGATCGCGTACGCGGTCTCCACGATCCCGGCGGCCGGAAGCTGCGGAGCGTAGGTCGATACCTCGAACGCGATCCAGGTCGACACCACGGAGAGACCGGCGACCGGGGCGGCCGTGCTGTCGACGATGTAAGCGAGCTTCTCGCGCGAGATCCGCAGACGATCCGTGAGCGGGCGCATGGAGTTCCCGACGATCAGGCAGTTCGAGTAGTCGTCGAAGAAGAGCCCGAGCCCCGCCGCGAACGCCACCGCCAGGGTCGAGCGCACGCCGCGCGCGAAGCGCTGCACCTGCTGGACCATGCCCTGCACGCCGCCGCTCCGGGTCATGACTCCCACCATCGCGACCAGTGCCACGGTGAAGCCGATGATCTCGATGCGGAACGAGTCCAGGAGCTCGCGCCGCAGGTAGACGGCGAAGACGTCCCAGAGACCTCCGGGCACCACCAGCAGTGCCGCGCTCCCCGCCTGTATGCGCATGAGGATCGCCCCCGACAGGATCCCGAGGAACAGCGCGCTGATGGTCGCGCGGAAGGCCAGCGCCACCGAGATCGCGATCAGCGGTGGCAGGAGAGCGGTCCGCGCGGGAACGATCCACGGACCGATCGGGTCGAAGCGATCTACCTGGCCGGCATGCCGCAGCCCCGCATGCAGATAGAGCTCCGACCCCGCTCGTTCCAGGTCC
>JAUXJB010000088.1 GCA_030624945.1 Deltaproteobacteria bacterium
CCCCACGGATCGCAAGTCCCTGGACGAGGCGCTTCAGGCGGCGGGAGTGGTCTTCGGCGTCGACGAGGAGGCCTGTGAGGACGTCGCGGGCTGCCTGCAGGATTCGGATTACGAGATCGACGAGCTGGTCGTGGCTCGGGGATCGGCTGCCGTGCGGGGCAAAGCCGGACGCCTCGAGCTCCAGTTCAACCCGGAGCTTCTGGCCGGCAGGCTGCGCGGAGACGGGACACTCGACTTCCGAGACCGCGGTCTCCTGGCGCCGGTCGAGCCGGGGGAGGTGATCGCGACCTACACCCCCCCGACGGAATCCCGGCCCGGCCGCAGCGTGGAGGGTCGCGAGCTCGCCGCCGAGCCGCCGCGCGATCCGCTTCCGACGCTGGCTCAAGGCGTCGAGCTCACGGAGTCGGGGGAGATTCGCGCCACGATGGCGGGCGTCGTCTCGTTTCAAGAGAACTCCATCCTCTCGGTGACCTCCAACTTCCAGCACCAGGGCGACGTCGACCTGAAGTCCGGGAACCTCCAAATGGAGGGCAGCCTCGTGATCACGGGCGATCTGGCGCGCAACGCTTCGGCCGCTGCAACCGCGGATCTCGTGGTGCACGGAATGGTCGAGGGCGGCACGTTGCGGGCCAACGGGTCCGTGACCGTCGGGGGAGGCGTGATCGGCTCGGAGACGTCGCATGTCGTGGCCGGAGGCGATCTCGCCTGCAACCACGCCGATGGCGCCGACCTGCGATGCGGCGGGACGCTCTCGATCGGGGCAAACGTCATCAAGAGCCGCCTGACCGCCAGAAAGATCGTGGTGGGGAAGGAGCGAGGCTCCGTCGTGGGTGGCGAGCTCCGAGCCGCAGAGAGCATCTCCCTGTGTGATGTGGGGTCGAAGCTCTCCACGCGCACCGTGTTGGCGATCGGCCCGATCCAGGACTACAGCTTCCCTCTCGAGGCCGGCGCCAAGCTCGGGGACACGGCATCGCGAATCCGCGTCGTGGGCACGGACGCCGACCTGCTCCCGAAGGCCGTGGTGCAGATCTCGGGTGTGGCTTATCCGGGTGTGGTCATCAAGCTCGGCCCGCACGAGCTCCAGATTCAGGATTCCGTCCGCTCGGTTCGCTTCGTCTGGGATCCGGACAGCGAGTCGGGGATCCGGATGGACAACCTCCGCAGGTAGCTTCGCTCCGTAGGGCTCCCTCAATGCGAGGCTCCGGAAGCCGAAACAGCTAGGGACGTGCTGCGCATCCCGACCAGCCCAAGCGTGGTCTCTGGAGTCCTCGCTCTCGCGCTCCTCACCCCGGGTCTCTCACCCGGCCTGGATCGCGCCGAGCTCGCGACTCCGGAGACGCGCCCGCCAGGCCTGGCGCCCCTGGCGAACCTGGAAGCGGCGGAAGTGCTCGATCCGCCCCCGGAGAGGCCTTTGGGCCCCCAAGAGCCCGCGGAGGAGGCCGCGACACCCGGAGGCGGCCCGGGCTTCCAGCCCCGGCCCGAGCCTGAGGGAGAGGCAGAGACAGCCGTTCCGGCCAGTCCACCGGACTTCGGAGCCCGGCCCGAGCCACTCCTCGTCCCGGCCGAGAACGAGGCTCCCAGGGCGAGCGCGGAGGCGGTCCACGAGGCCGACCGAGGCGTGCGCGAGTCGGCCGCCATGCTGGTCGTCGAGACACCCGGCCTACCGCGACAGCGACCGCGCGATGCGGGGTGGCAGGCCTGGCTCGCCCTGTTCGAGGCCTCCTTGCGGGATGCCCAGGCGAGCCTGCCACCGGGCTGGCAACCCCGCGTTACCGCCTTCCGCAACTGGGCCAGCGTCTCACCGGGCAGCTGGATAGGGCTGGGCGCCGCGACGTCCCTTCTGATCTTGCTGGTCGCCCTACGCCTCGCGCGGCGGCCCGGCGATCTCATCGTCTGCATCGAGTATCCGACGGAGCTGCGCGGATCCTTCAGCGTTCAGCTGACCGCTAAGCGACCGGGCATGGAGGGCGCGGGGCAGGGCACCCAGGAGAGCCGTCACAAGCGCGTCTCGACCAGGACCGCCCACCACATGGTGGCGCGCGAGACCGAGTTCACCGGGCTGCGACCGCGCAGTTACTGGGTCCGAATCGATGGGTCGCTCCGGAACCCGGCTGCCTCGGACGAGGTGTTGCGGGACCACGTCGAGACGCGCTGTATCGAGATCAAGCGAAGAGAGACGGTCCGCGTCGACTTCGACCTGCGGTCGCAGGGCTGCCCGTTGGAAGTCAAGGTCCTCTGGGACGGACGACCCGTCCACGATGCGTCCGTGGCGGTGTTCGGTCGCCCCGAGACGCTGCGCTACGCGCGCAACGGTGTGGCCCGGCTGGAGCTGCCGATCGGCCAGCACGAGCTTGCCATCGGCAGCGGCGATCGCGTGGCCGAACTCGACGTCGAGATCGAACGACACGAGCTAATGAGTGTGTCGGTCGAGCTTTCGGGCGCCGAGAACGTCGTGTTCAAGGGCTGTCCCCCGGCCATCGAGCCGTACCTGCAAGGGGACCTGGACGGAGCAGCGCAAGCACTCGAACGAGAGGGGCAGGAGCAGCTGGCCCACGTGCTCCGCGCCAGGCACCACGAACAGGCCGGCGAGGCCAAGCGGGCGGCGGAGCACTACGAGACCGCGGGCGTGCTGGACCGGGCGACGGTCCTGCTGGAGCAGGTAGCGCTCGAGGATTCCGGGTTCGTGGACGCCCGCAGGATGTTGGCGGACATATTCGAGCGCGAGGGACAGGTCGAGCGGGCCGCCGACAAGCTCGAAGAGGGGGCCGCTCTTGCGGGCTCGGGAGAGGTCGCGGCGGAGCTCAAGTCGACGCTGGCCGACCTGCTGGCGCGTGCCGGCGATGACCAGCGGTCCTTGGACGTCCTCGAGCAGCTGCGGGTGAGCGAGCCCCGGCACCCGAACGTCACGACGCGCATAGAGACCATCCGCAAGAAGCTTTCCTCGGAACGGAGGGCCGACCCCGCGGAGACGGTCGTCGATCCCGTCCGCATCAGTGATTCGGGGAGCCGCTACGACATCCTCGAGCAGATCGGGCGGGGAGGCATGGGCATCGTGTTCAAGGCGCGCGACCGGCGTCTCGGAAGGCTGGTAGCGCTCAAGCAGCTGCCCGAAAACCTTCGCGACCACCCGGCCGCGGTAGAGCTATTCCTGAGAGAGGCGCGTGCGGCGGCCGCCCTCAACCACACCAACATCGTCACCCTGTTCGACGCGGACGAGGAGTACGGAAAGTTCTTCCTCACCATGGAGCTCCTGGAGGGGGCGCCCATCAACGTCATCCTGCAAAAGAACGGCCCCATCACCGCGCAGGTCTGCGCGCGACTGGGGCTGCAAATCGCCGCAGGTCTGCAGTGCGCGCACGGCCAAGGTATCGTTCACCGCGATATCAAGACGGCGAATCTGTTCTGGACCAACGACAAGGTGCTCAAGATCATGGACTTCGGTCTCGCCAAGATGATCGAGGAGGTGCGCCGCGCGACGACGGTGATCGGGGGCACTCCCTACTACATGGCCCCGGAGCAGGTGACCGGAAAGGGCGTGGATGCCCGGGCCGACATCTATGCGTTTGGCGTGACCCTCTTCGAGCTGCTCACGGGCAGGGTGCCCTTTCCCGACGGCGACATACCCTACCACCACCGCCATACGCCTCCGCCCGACCCGCAATCCCTCGCTGCGGACGTGCCGGACGCGCTGGCCGCATTGATCCTCGACATGCTCCAGAAGCAGCCCGAGGCGCGCTGCGCCAACGCCGGCGAGGTCGCCCAGCGACTCGGCCCTCTGGCCGAGTAGACTCGGATCCGAGCCTCAGGCGAATTCGCGCCTCAGTAGGAGCCCTGCTTCTCGAAGATCGAGCGTGGATTCTCGACGGTGAGCCGCCGGAGGTCCGCTTCGTCGACCCCGGCCTTCCGCAACGCCGGAACCACATCGTCGGGAATGTGCCGGAAGTTCCAGTTCGGGACCCTCGGGCGCATGACACCGTCGAAGACATCCTTCGGCATGAAGTCCAGATGGCAGCAGGCGTCGTGCGAGAGGACCATGCGTTCCGCCCAACCGCGCTCGCAGAGCTTGGCAATGGTGGAGATCCGTTTGTCCGTGGAGAGGACCCCGTCCAGACCGAAGCGGTCCATTCCGATGAAGCTGCCTCGGCGCAGAACCGACTCCAGGTAGTCGAGGTCGTCGCTATCCCCGCAGTGTCCGATCACGACCCTGGAGAGATCCACGCCCTCGTCCTCGAACACATCCTGTTGGCCCGGACCGACGCCCGCCGAGGCATCGGTGTGTGTCGAGATCGGAATGCCCGTCGCCCGATGCAGTCGCGCTGCCACCCGGAGAAGCTTCTCGTTGATGGTCGTGACCGCCTGGTCGGTCGCGCACTTGATGATGCCGGCCTTGATATCGGTGCCTTGAATTCCCTTCTCGACGTCCTGGATCAAGAACTCGACGATGCGATCGGGCTCCCAGCCGCCCATCCAGGGCTCCTCGTGGAAGTACAAGCCCGTCGCCACGACGACTTGCATCCGGGCCCGCTCCGCGACCTCACGGATCACGTGAACGTCGCGGCCGAGATTGATCGGGGTCAGGTCGACGATGGTCCGGACACCGCGCGAACCGGCGGCCTTCGCCTCTTCGGTCGCGAAGCGCACGACATCATCGACATCCACCCAGCCCGCAAACGCCTGCCGCATCGCCGAGTTCGCGATCAGGATGTGCTCGTGCATGAGCGTGAAGCCCAGGTCCCCCGTGTCGATGGGTCCCAGCACTCCGTTGATCTTCGCCATGGCATCCGCCTCCCGTGGGGACTGTATCACGGCGGTTGACTCGGACTTGCTCCTCGCGTATGAGCGATGGGGTGAGCGAGCTCGACGAAGACACGGGTGGAGCGCTCGAAGGACTGCGCGTGCTCGACATCGGGACGCTGAACCCGGGTCCGTTGGTCGCGGCGATGCTGGGCGACCTGGGCGCCGACGTGGTGAAGGTCGAGCCGCCTACCGGCGATCCGCTGCGGCAGTTCGGGAAGGGACGTGGCGGGCGCTCGAACACATGGGCCGTCATCGGTCGCAACAAGCGCTCCATCGCGCTCGACCTCGCGAGCGAAGCGGGCCAACGTCTCCTGCTCCGCCTGGTGAAACACGCCGACGTGCTCGGGGAGAACCACCCGCCGGCGCGGCTCGCACAGTGGCATTGCACCTGGGAAGAGCTCTCCCGGGTGAACCCCCAGCTGGTGATGGTGAGCGTGAGCGGATACGGGCGCACGGGACCCTACCGGGAGCGCGCCGGGAACGGCACGCTGGCCGAGGCATTCGGCGGGCTCACGAACCTGACCGGCGAGGCCGACGGTCCGCCCATGCTCTCCTCCGCGGGCATCGGCGACAGTCTGACCGGGATCTTCGGTGCGCTCGGAGCGATCTCCGCGTGCTACCACCGCGACGCGCGCGGCGGGCGGGGCCAGCACGTCGACGTGGCGATGTACGAGCCGATCCTCCAGCTCGCCGCGACCGGGGTGACCGGCTACGAACCGGGCAGCCCGGCGCCGCGCCGCGTGGGCAGCCGACTGCCGGGCGTCGTCCCCCGCAACGTCTATCGCACGCTCGCTGGCGACTGGATCGTGCTGTCCGCGACGACCGATGCGATGGTGGGACGGCTCCTCACGGTGATGGGCCGTGATGACCCGGATAGCCGCGCGCGCTTCGGTTCGGGGCGCAGCCGCGCCGAGCACGCCGACGAGCTCGACGCGGCCGTCGCGGATTGGATCGCGGCGCGCCCCCGGGGCGATGCCCTGGATGCGCTGGTGAAGGCACGCCTCCCCGCCGCGCCCGTGAACGATCTGGCCGCGATCCTCTCCGATCCGCACGTCGTCGCGCGCGAGAATGTGGTCGAGGTCGAGGATCCCGAGGGCGGGAGCCTTCCGATGCTCGCCCCCGCACCACGCCTGAGCGGCACGCCGGGGCGCGTCCGGAGCCCCGGTCCCCCCCTGGGGAAGCACGCCCGTGAGATCTGCGCGGACTGGCTGGGACTGGCGACCGAGGAGATCGACGCGCTGGAACGCGAGGGCGTGATCTGATCCCTCCCGCCGGTGCTAGACTGTGCACGGGAGAAACCACCACGAGGAGGAGCAAGGTGGATCAGATTCGCATTCTCGATCCGACGGCACCGGCGCGCGAGCTCAACGCCGATCCCGGACCGGACGCCGGCCCCCTGGCCGGTCGCACGATCGGGATCCGCGACGATGGCACCTGGCAGTCGTTCATCCATACGACGGACGAGTGGGCCGGACTGTTCGAGGCGGCCGGGGCAAAGCTGCGCTGGTGGCACGCGGGTGGCCGTGTGGGTGACACCGGCGAGCGTACACGGCAGGCCCTGGAGGACTTCGCGGACGAGATCGACATCGCGATCGTCGGCTTGGGGAATTGAGGCTCCTGCACCTCCTGGACGGTTCACGACACCGCAGTCGTAGCCGACCGGGGCAAGACGGCGGTCGCCGTTGTGACGCAGGAGTTCGAAGGGCTTTCCCGGACCATGGCCGCAAACGCGGGTCGGAGCGGTCTGCGCGTGCACGTGCTCCCGTACCCGCTGGAGACGCGACCGGAGGATGAGGTGCGCGAGATCGCGCGTCAGCACTGGCCGTTGCTCCTGAAGACGCTGGGAGCGCTGGAATAGTCGGAGGGTACTCATGGCCGAGGTAGTGATCGACCGCTCGTGCGGCCCCGAGGGCTGCAAGCTCGACTGGCTCGCGAGCCCGCGTGTCGAGGTCGAC
>JAUXJB010000064.1 GCA_030624945.1 Deltaproteobacteria bacterium
CGCGTGATGATGTGGCGGCCGGGATGGCTCCGGGCCTCCTCCTCGGAGAGCTCGTGCTGCGCGATCATCTCTCCGACCGCCGAGTGATCACTGGTGAGCTGGGAGAGAACACCACCTCGAAGCAGGTAGATGCGGCTGTCGCCAACGTTCACAAGTGTCGCCATCCTGTCCCCGATCCACATGGCGACCAGGGTCGTACCCATCCCGCGCAGCTCGGGGTTCCGCATGGCCGCCTCCCAGATTTCGCCGTTCGCAAGGCGGACGGCGGAGCGAATGGCAGCGGCGGGATCCCCCGCGGGACTCTCCTCGAGCGCGTGACAGAAGGAGGTCACTCCGATCTCCGAGGCGCGACGTCCCGCAACGTGGCCACCGAGGCCATCTGCAACCACGAAGAGACCGCGTTCGGGCAGATTGGCGAGGGAGTCCTCGTTGACCTGACGTGTGCACCCGACATCGGTGCCGCCGGCGGAGATGAATCGGAGCTTGGTCACCGAACTCAGGAATCGGGCTGCTGCGCGGCCGCCTTGACAGGTTCGAGCGCAGATTGGCGGAAATCTGGTATCGTCCCGCGGCGAGCCCACCCGCACGCGACCATTCAACCGATCGCGCACTTAACCCGATACAGTCAGCAGCTAAGCCTCTTTTCCGTCTCGAGGTCCGTGGAGGTTCCGGCCCCAATGCCCAAGACTCTGCTTCTGGCCGACGATAGCGTGACGATCCAGAAGGTGGTCGGAATCACGTTCGCCAACGAGGACGTCGATCTCGTCACGGCGTCCAACGGCGACGACGCGCTGCGAAAAGCCCGCGAGCTCAAACCGGACCTGGTGATGGCCGACATCGGCATGCCCGGCCTCGACGGTTACGAGCTCTGCGCGGCCATTCGACGGGAGCCGGAGCTCGCTTCGATCCCGGTGCTCTTGCTGACCGGAACCTTCGAGACGTATGACGAGGAACGAGCGGCCGAGGTGGGTGCGAGCGCCTACATTGCCAAGCCGTTCGAGGCCCAGGCGCTGATCGATCAGGTCTACGCCCTGCTCAACGCTCCCACCGGATCTCAGACGGCCAGCCCAGCTTCGAGCGAGAGCGAGGCAGGAGCCCGCTCCTCGGAGGACACGTTGGGTGAGACCGTACTTGCGGGCCCGGCGTTCGACCTGAACTCAATGCCCGACCCGCTGGCCCCGCCGGGCGGGAATCCAGCCGTGTCCGGCCAGAACGATGAGCTGCCGCACGCCGAACCTCCGGATCTGCTCGCAGGAACGACGGGGGGACCGGCGCCCGATCCGGACCCGGAGGCGACGCAGGTCGCAGAGGGCGACCTCAGCTTCGAGGACATGAAGTTCCAGGACACCCCCCCGGACCCCGGATCGAACACCCAGATCTTTGGCGCGGGCTCGCCCTTAGGGGCCGGACCTTCCGGCAATACGGGCCTCCCTCCCGCAGACGCTCCGGACCTGGACGCCGCGGGATTCCCCCCCGTTGGGGACGAGATGGGCGAGGAGCCGGTGGCCGAAACGGTCGATACCGAGCACGGACTCGACCAGAACACCGAGACGAAGTTCTTCGATCCGGTGATCGACGCGCCCACGCGACCGGATCAGGACCCGGTCGACGCGGCGAACTGGCCGGCCCGTGAGATCACCGCCGAGCCGAGCGACACCGTGGGGAATCCCGGGCCAATCGCCGATCTGAGCGATGCCCCGTTGCCGCCCGCAGACATGCCCGCGATCCTCGAGATGCCGGAACTCCTCCCGGACGCCGATCCCCTGTCGGACTCCTCCGTTCGCACCCCCGAGTCCATCGCCGAGTCCATCCGCATCGACGAGAGCCCATCGGCCACCCAGCAGATGCCGGCGCTCGACCAGGACGCGCTCTCGAGCGCCATCGAGAAGGTGGCCTGGGAGGCCTTCGGCAACCTCTCCGAACAGCTCGTTCGAGAGGTCGTCAAGAAGGTCGAGGCCATCGCCTGGGAAGTCGTGCCCCAGCTCGCCGAGCGAATGCTCCAAGAAGAGATCGAGAAGCTCAAGCGCGAACCCTAGGGACTCCTGCTGCGCCGTTCCGTATAGTGGGTTCGGGCCCAGCGGTACGGGAGCCCGGTAACTCGGCGATTCCCCGGAGACCGCAGGCCGGGAGGCGCTCCGATGCTACACATGCCTGCTCGCTCGACCTGGGTGTGGCTCGTCGACGCCGCACTTGCCGAGGATCTCGGCCCGGGGGACGCCACCTCGCTGGCGGTTCTGCCGGAGGGACTGACGGGAAGCGCTCGGATCGAGGCGCGAACCTCGCTCGTGGTCGCCGGCCTGGCTGTGGCGCAGGAGGTGTTCGAGCGTTGCGGCACTGCCTTCGAGGCCCTCGCGGCGGATGGGGACCTATTGGACCCCGCCAGCGTTCTCGCGGAGGTCTCTGGCGAGGCGCTTGGGATCCTCTCCGCGGAGCGCACAGCGCTGAACTTCCTGCAGCGGCTCTCGGGAATCGCCACGTTGACCCACGCGTACTGCGACGCGATCCGGGGAACGCGAGCGGAGATCATCGACACGCGCAAGACGACCCCGGGTTGGCGGCAGCTGGAGAAGTACGCGGTCCGGTGTGGAGGCGGCGGCAACCACCGCATGGGCCTCTTCGACGGGATCCTCATCAAGGACAATCACATCGCGGCCGTGGGGAGTATCGGCAGCGCCGTCAAGCTGGCCCGGACCGGGGGTGCGCGCGGCCTGAAAGTCCGCGTCGAGGTCGAGTCCGTCGAGGCGGCGCGTGAGGCGATCGATGCCGGGGCAGATGCGCTGCTCGTCGACAATCAGCCGCCCCGCACCATCTCCGAGATCGTCGCCCTCGCGGGGGGTCGGCTGCGCATCGAAGCCAGCGGAGGCGTCACGCTCGAGAGCGTGGCCGAGATCGCCCGCACCGGCGTCGACGAGATCTCGGTCGGGGCTCTCACGCACTCGGCCCCAGCCGCAGACATCGCCCTCGAATGGAACCCGATCTCTTCTGGCTGAAGCCGGCTACGCGCTGGATCGGCACCTGGCTCGAGGTCTACCCGGAGGTGGAGTCGACCAATCTGGTGGCGGAGAGACTCGCGGCAGAGGGCGCGCCCGAAGGCACTCTGGTCCTGGCGGATCGGCAGACGGCGGGCCGTGGACGCCTCGGCCGGAGCTTCCACTCGCCGGGCGGCCTGGGCCTCTACATGTCCCTCATCCTGCGCCCCGAGCTGCCCGGGAGCCACGTTCACCAGTACATCTTCGTGGCGGCGGCCGCCCTCGCCGATTGCCTGCGGACCCAGCTTCCCGATTCGGTCCCGGTGGGGATCAAATGGCCGAACGACATACAGCTCGCGGGTCGCAAGACGAGCGGGATCAACCTCCCCGTCCAGCTCCACGGGGACCGTATCTCCTCGGCCGTGCTGGGCATAGGGGTGAACCTGAACAACTCACCGGACGACTTTCCGCCGGAACTCCGGGAGACCGCGACGAGCTTGCTCATCGCCGGCGGCTCGCCCGTGCCGCGAACCCCGTTTGCCGAGGCCCTGCTGCTGCGGCTCGAGGACGAGATCGAGACGCTTCGATCCCGCGGGTTCGAGAGGGTCTTGGACGATTGGCAGAAATTCTTCAGAATGCGGGGAGCGCGTGTGCGCATCGGAGGCCCGGGAACCGGTCGAGAAGTCGAGGGGACCATCGAGGGTGTGGATTCCGATGGCGCCCTCCTCCTGCGGGAGAACGGCAGACTGGAGAAGATCCTGGCGGGAGATGTAACCGTGCTCGAGAGCGAAGAGTGAGCGAAGCGTGCTGCTAGCGATCGACATCGGCAATACACACGTCGCACTCGGACTGTTCAGCGGTTCGCAGCTCGTACATCACTGGCGACTCGGCACGAACAGGCACTACACCTCCGACGAGGTGGCTGCACTCGTGCGGTCCCTCTTCGAACTCTCGGAAGTGGATCGCAGCGAGGTGCACAGAGCGATCATCTCCTGTGTCGTCCCCCCGCTACTCCCCATCTTCGAGCGCACATGCACAAAGCTCATACAGAGTCCGCCATTGGTCGTCGGACCTGGCACTCGGTCGGGGATATCGATCCGCGTAGACAACCCCAAAGAGGTGGGAGCAGATCGCATCGCGAACTCGGTAGCTGCCTACCATCTGCTCGGAGGCCCCGCCATTGCGATCGATTTCGGAACCGCGACCAGCTTTGACTGCATCTCGGAAGACGGAGAGTTCATCGGTGGAGCGATCTTCCCCGGCGTGCTGATCTCCCTCGATGCCCTGATCGCGGGCGCCTCGAAGCTCGGGAGCGTGGAGATCGTTCGGCCGCCCGCCGTGATCGGCCGAAACACGACGCACAACCTGCAATCGGGCATGCTGTACGGGTACGCTGGTATGGTGGACAGCATGGTCGGCCGCATTCGGAAGGAGCTCGGTGAGCATGCCCAGGTCGTCGCGACCGGGGGCCTGGCGGGCCTGATCGCTTCCGAGGCCCAGACCATCCGTCGGATCGAGCCCTTTCTCACCCTGGAAGGGCTTCGCTACATCTACGAACTCAACCCGGAGCCACGCTAGAACGGCGATCTGGGAGGAACGGGGGATCCATGAGCACGAGTTTTGCGCTGGTTGGACATGGGGGCGACGGCAAGACAACGCTCGCCGACTCGCTCTTGATGGCGGCAGGCGTGACAAATCGCCTCGGGAGTGTCGAGGACGGGTCCTCTTACATGAACTGGCTTCCCGAAGAGAAGACCCGCAGGGTTACGATCTCTGCATCGGTGTGCAGCTTCGAACACGACGGGAACCTCTTCTGTGCGATCGACGCGCCGGGGGACGCCAACTTTGCCGGCGAGATGGTCGCTGCCCTCAACGCGGTCGACAACGCGGTTCTGGTGCTCTCTGCGCGCGAAGGCGCCCGAATCGGTACGGAGCGTGCCTTCCAGCAGGCGCGGCAGCGCGGGATCGCGGTTACGGCCGTCGTGAACAAGATGGACCTCGATCGAGCGGACTTCGATGCGTGTGCGAGTCAGCTCGAGGAGATGCTGGGCGTCCGGGTGGTCAAGCTGCACCTTCCGCTGGGGGCGGCCGACACCTTCGAGGGCTATGTCGACCTCCTCTCGGGCAAGGTGCACCGCTACGCTGACGACGGCTCTGGCAAAGTGGAGATTTCCGATGCCACAGGCGACCTGGCCGAAGAGGTGGAGTCGCAACACATGGAGATGGTGGAAGCGGTAGCCGAGGCGGACGACTCGGTGCTCGAGAAATACCTCGAGGAGGTCGAGATCACCGACCAGGAGGTGATCGAGACCCTCCGCAGGGGACTGCGCGAAGGCACCCTCCTGCCGCTGCTCTGCGCGTGCGCATCCAAGAACATCGGTGGAGACGCTCTGCTACAAGCTGTCGCGCGCTTCTTCCCAACGGCCAGTGACGTCCCCGCTCGGAGCGCGGAGCGAGGCGGGGAAGATGTCGAGCTCGCGCCCGACGAGAACGGACCTCTCGCCGCGCTCGTGTTCAAGTCGGTCGCGGACCGCTACACCGGGATGCTCTCGGTGCTGCGCGTCTTCTCGGGAAAGCTGGAGGTCGACTCGACGGTCTCCAACGCACGCACCGGATCGCGTGAGCGGATCACGAAGCTGCTGCGCGTGACGGGCGATCACACCGAGGAGATATCCGCGGTGAGACCCGGGGAGATCGCGGCCGTCCCAAAGCTCAAAGACACTCGCACCGGCGATACGCTGTGCGCGGAGCGTGACAAGCTAGTGGTGCCCGCAGTGCCGCCACCCGCGGGCGTGATCTCGTTTGCCGTCGAGGCCACCACCAAGGGAGAAGAGGACAAAGTCTTCGAGTCCCTCAATCGACTGGTCGAGGAAGACCCCAGCCTCAAGCTGGGACGGGACGAGCGAACGGGCGAGTTCCTCCTGACGGGACTGGGTCAGCTCCACACCGAGGTGACGCTCGAGAAGCTCCGACGGCTGTTCGGAGTCGACGTGACCCTCAAGCCTCCCAAGGTGCCCTACCTGGAGACCATCAAGGGCCGCGCGGAGAACATCGAGGGCAAGCTCAAGAAGCAATCCGGCGGTCGCGGTCAGTTCGGTGTCTGCTACCTGACGGTGGAGCCCGGCGAGCGCGGCTCTGGAGTCGACTTCCTCGACGAGATCGTGGGAGGATCGATCCCCCGCCAGTTCATCCCGGCCGTGAAGAAGGGCGTCCGAGAGGCGTGCGAGCGCGGAACCTTCGCCGGTTATCCGCTGACCGACATCGTCGTCCACTGCATCGATGGGAAACACCACAGCGTCGACAGCTCCGAAATGGCCTTCAAGACCGCGGGGAGCCTGGGCATCAAAGCCGCAGTCGCCGCGGCGAAGCCGATCTTGCTCGAGCCCGTGATGAACCTCGAGGTGAGCGTGTCGGACGAGTACGTCGGCGACGTCATGGGCGACCTGAACAGTCGCCGCGGCAAGGTCGCAGGCGTCGATGCCCGGGGGCACGTCCAGGTCGTCAAGGCACAGGTCCCGATGGCCGAAGTTCTGAGGTACGCATCCGAACTCACCAGCATGACGGGCGGCCAGGGCGACTTCTCGATGGATTTCTCCCACTACGAGGAGGTGCCTACGGCCATTCAGGTGAAGATTGCGGCGCAGGCTGCGGGGTCTGACGACTGACCCGAGGCGCGGGCGGGGCGGCTGTGGAGCGGAGGGACCGTGGACGCAGACGCGAATTCGATCCTGGAGGCCCTGGGCCCGGCGCGCCGCTTCGCGGACCCCGAGGCGCCCCAGGAGGCTCGTATCATGGCCGCCCGGGGTGCGCTGCCGCTGCCCCCGGCTCAGATCGCATCCGTTCTGTTTGCCCTCAGCTTCGACGCGGACCCCGAGGTCAAGGAGTTGGCACTCGCCAGCCTGGACAACTTGCCACCCGCGATGCTCGACGCGGCGCTTGGCGGGGAGGTCCACCCCGCCCTGCTGGGGTTCATGGCGGACAAGCACCGAGACGACGAGACAAAGCTGGAGAAGATCGCCATCAACGCAGCCACCTCTGACGAGACGTTCTGCTTCCTCGCGTCTCTCCCCAGCGTCCGGATCGTCGACATCGTCGCCCAGAACCAGGTGCGTCTGCTGCGCTGTCCCCAGCTGGTCGACACGCTGGGCGAGAACCCGGTAACCGGTCAGGCGACGATCGACCGCATCCTCCACTTCCTGGGCGTCGAGCGCGGCGAGATGGAGGAGCCGCTGCTGGCGCCCTCGGCGGAGGTGCCGACCCCTCCCCCACCGGTCGACTACGACAAGTCCGCGGAATCGCTGGACCTCGACGATCCCGGCGACTTGCCCGGGGAACTCACCAACGAGGACGAGGAGGAGTTCGAGGACGACGACGAGGGCGGGGGCGAGGCGAACGAAGAGCGGGCCCAGAACCTCCAGGCGCTGATCCAGGAAATGAACGTCATGGAGAAGATCAAGCTGGCGCGTTTTGGCAATGCCGAGGCGCGCGGGTTGCTCGTCCGGGAGCGGAACAAGCTGATCGCGACCGCCGCCATTCGAAGTCCGAAGATCAAGGAGAGCGAGGTCATCAGCTACGCAAAGTCCCGAAATCTGCACGACGAGGTCATCCGCATCATCTCGAACAACCGCGAGTGGACAAAGAGCTACCCGGTGAAGCTGGCGCTCACCACGAACCCCAAGACCCCTCCTCCAACGGCAATTAAGTTGCTCAACTATCTGACCGATCGAGATCTGAAGGCGATTATGCGCAGCCGCGACGTACCAGGACCGGTCTCGATGCAAGCACGGCGACTCCTGTCTCGCAAGGGGAGGGTCTAGATGGGTGTGCTGAACCGCGAGCGGCGGGAGATTTACGCCAAGATCGTCTTCTACGGGCCGAGCGGGGCGGGCAAGACCACGAACGTCGAGTTCATCCATCGCAAGCTCAAGCGCGAGCATCGCGGCGATCTGAAGGTGACGGAGGTCGCCTCCGACGATAGGACGGCATATGAGTTCCTCGCCGTCACGCTCGGTAACGTTCGCGGATACTCGACCTCGATTCACATCTACACAGTGCCGGGCGGAGACGAGAACACAGAGCTGCGCCGCCAGATTCTCGACGGCACCGATGGGATTGTCTTCGTCGCCGATCTGCGCCCGGATCGTCACGA
>JAUXJB010000093.1 GCA_030624945.1 Deltaproteobacteria bacterium
CCTCTCATCGAGGGCGCACGCCTCTACGGACGGGGCTCCTGCGACACGAAAGCCGGTATTGAGTCCGAGATCGAAGCGCTGGGCAGGGTACTCGAGAGCGGCAGCTTGCGGTGCAACCTGATTCTGGTCGGGGAAGCCGACGAGGAGCTCGGCAGCGAGGGGGCACGGGCGGTCGTGGATCACCTGGAGTCCCGTCGGCCCGATTGGGCGATCGCGACGGAACCCACCGACCTGCGCGTCGTGACCCACCACAAGGGTGTCGCTCAGGTCGGCTTGAGCGCACGCGGCGTCGCATGCCACAGCTCCGATCCGTCTGCAGGTCGCAACGCGATCGTCTTGATCGCGCGGACCATTCTCGCTCTGGAGGAGCTGTCCGACGACATCTCCTCCCGCCCCGATCCGAGACTCGGAGTGTCCACCCTCTCGATCGGGGTGGTGGGTGGCGGTCACGCCTGGAACATCGTCCCCGACCGGGCGTGGCTCACGTTCGACCGACGCCTACTCCCCAGCGAGGATATCCAGTCCGTGCGCCGCGAGATCGAGAGCCGTTTGAAGCTGAGCGGCATCGAGGACGTGGAGTTCGAACGGTGCTCCCTGCTGAAGCCCGCACTGGCGACGCAAGACGACAGCCCCGCCGTCCGCACGTGCCAGCGCGCGCTCGCGGACGAGCAGCTGCCGGAGGGCCCACGAGCGGTCGCCTTCGGCACCGATGCCGGCGTCTTCTCTCTGGCTGGGATCGCGAGCGTGGTGATCGGACCCGGCTCGATCGAGCAGGCGCACACGGCACGCGAGTGGGTCGAGGTCGAGCAGGTCGAGACCATGGCGCGCCTGTTCCGGCGCCTATTCGAGGATCCCGCGGGCTAGTGTCCTGGTCCGGGAATGCGGGCGCATTCCCGGAACAGGACACTGGGGCGCCGCCGGGCGGACTTTCTTTGCTCGGAGCGTGATCTCGTCCCATCTTAGGTTCGTGCCCGAACGACCATATCTGCTCCCGGTCCCGCGGAGTCTCGTATTCGAGTCCGGATCCCACCGGCTTCCCGATGCGACGACGGTCTCCGGCAGCGACCCGACCGCCCTCCGGCGGGTCCTCGAGAGCGTGGCGGGCCGGGCAGGCGTGAGCGCGGTCGCCGCAGATCCCCCCGCACGGGTCGATCTCCGCGCGGCAAACGGCCTCCCTCCGGAGGGCTACCGCCTGCGGATCTCCTCCGACCGGGTCGAGATCGAAGCCGGCGACGCGCCGGGCTTCCTGTGGGCGGCCGGAACGCTGGACCAGCTCCTCGCCCAGTGCGGCAGGGAGCTCCCTCGTCTGCGGATCGAGGACTGGCCGGACTTTCCCGTACGCGCCTACATGCTCGACATCAGTCGCGACCGCGTGCCCACGAACGCGACGCTTCGCGAGCTCGTGGAGATGCTCGGGCGCCTGCGCATCAATCAGCTCCAGCTCTACACCGAGCACACGTTCGCGTATCGCGAGCACGAGATCGTCTGGCGGGATGCCTCGCCGCTCACGCACGACGAGGTGCGGTCGCTGGATGCGCACTGCGCCGCCCACGGCATCGAACTCGTTCCCAATCAGAACAGCTTCGGTCACATGGAACGCTGGCTGCGCCACGCGCCCTACGCACACCTGGCCGAGCTCGCCAACGGACCGCAGGCGCGGTCGCCCGCCTGCCTGGCTCCCGGGCCGGAGAGCACCGCATTCGCGCGCGCGCTCTACGCCGAGCTGCTGCCCTGCTTTTCCAGTCGGACGGTCAACATCGGCTGCGACGAGACGGTCGAGCTCGGGCAGGGACGCAGTCGCGCAGCGTGCGAGCGGCTCGGTCGCGAGCGCGTCTATCTCGATCACCTGAAGGAGCTGATCGCCGGACTGCAAGAGCAGGGTTACACCGTTCAGTTCTGGGCCGACATGGTCGCGCGGCACCCGGAGCTGATCGAGAAGCTCCCGAAGGAGCGGGTGATCGCATTGGCCTGGGGATACGAGGCGCCGCGCGACCCGGCCCACGTACCCGCCCAGGTTCTCGAGCGCCTGGAGAGCAGCGGCATCGACCCCGAGAGCCTGCTCCTGGGCTTCGACGAGCGCGTGCGCTCCCTGGCCGAGGCGGGCCTTCCATACTATGTGTGCCCCGGGACCTCGAGCTGGAACAGCCTGATGGGTCGCTGGCCGAACGCGCGGGCCAACCTGCTGGACGCCGCCGAGGTGGGGCTCGCGCGGGGGGCCCGCGGCTACCTGATCACGGACTGGGGCGACAACGGGCACCTGCAGCCCCCCTGTGTGAGCCTCCCGCCCATCGCCTACGGGGCTGCCCTCGCCTGGTGCATCGAGAGCGGTCGCGACGTGGACCTGGAGGGCGCGCTCGGCGCGCTGCTCCTCGACGGCGAGGACGCCGCCCGCGCCCCGACCCTGCTGCGTCTTGGCGCGCTCTACGCGGATACCGGCCTCGAGGCGCTGAACGCGAGCCCGCTCTCGCTCGGCCTGCTGCGCCCGCTGGACACCAGCCTGGCCTGCTGGGGGGAGACGAGCCGGGAGCGCCTGGAGACCGTCGTGGATGTGCTCGAAGAGGTGCGCGCGGAGCTCACGGGTTCCGCCTCCTCAATCGGGAGAGAGCTGGCGCAGGCCGCCGGCCTGGCGCGGCACGGGGCGTGGCGCCTCGCGCACTCCCAGCTCGACACCGGCCCCGGCCGCGCGGAGCTGCGTGCGGATCTGGAGGCACTGATCGAGGAGCAGGCCGCGGTGTGGGCCCTGCGGAGCCGGCCGGGTGGGCTGACCGACAGCCTCGCGAGGTTGCGCAGCCGGCTCGCCGATTACGAGTGACTACTCGCGCGCGACGAAGGGTCGGGCCAGATCTGCGGGTCCCTTTGCCCTGCCCGCGAAGAGCGTGAGCACGACGAGCGTCAGAACGTACGGGGTCATCAGCAGCAGGTTGTAGGGGATCTCCACTCCCCTCGCCTGCAGCCGGAACTGCAGGGCGCTGGCGCCGCCGAACAGGAGCGCGCCCAGAACGATGCGTCCGGGCCGGTAGCCACCGAAGAGCACCAGGGCCAGCGCGATGAAACCGCGCCCGCTCGTCATGCCCTCCACGAAGGTGTCCGTGAGCCAGAGCACGAGGCTGCTCCCGGCGAGCCCCGCACAAACGCCGCCGAAGATCGTCGCAGCCCAGCGGGTCCGGAGCACCCGCACGCCCTGCGCGTGCGCCGCCTCCGCGGACTCGCCCACCGCGCGAACCGCGAGTCCCCAGCGCGTCCTGCTCAGGAACAGCACCACGGTAGCCACCTGAAGCGCTGTGACGAGCACAAACCCGTTCACGCCGGGTGCGACCTCGGGCATCACAGGCGACGTGAGCGTGGAGGCGCCCGCCGGGAGCAACACCCGATAGGCGCTGCCCGTCACCCCGAGTGCCAGCACGTTGATGGCCATGCCGCATACGATCGGATCGGAGTTCCGCCCGATCACGAAGAGCGCGAAGAGCGCGGCCAGTGCCGCACCCGCCAGCATTCCCGCGGCGAGTGCCAGACCGACGGAGCCGGTGGTCGCCCCGACGGCAAAGGCGGCGAACGCCCCCGCCAGCATCATCCCCTCGATTCCGATGTTGAGGACGCCCGCGCGCTCCGCGACCAGCTCGCCCATGGCCGCGATCGCCAGCGGGACGGACAGGCGCAACGTCGCCAGGAGCAGCGCGACTCCGATCGCGTCCACGCCTACGACCTCCGCCCGGCCAGCGCGAAGCCGACCGAGAGAAAGATCACGATCGCCTCGATCACCTGTACGGTGACCGAGGGGACACCCGCGACGCGCTGCATCGCCCCGCTCCCGCTGGCGAGCGCCGCGAAGAACAGCGCCGCGGGCAGCACCCCCAGGGGGTGCAGACGCGCGAGCAAAGAGACCGCGATGGCGGTGAAGCCATAGCCCGGGGAGAGATTCTCGAACAGGCGCCCCGTCACGCCCGCAATCTCGATGGCCCCCGCGAGGCCGGCGAGCCCCCCCGAGAGCAGCAGAGCGCGAACGACCTCGCGTTCCGGTGACACCCCGGCGTAACGGGCGGCGTCGGGCGAGGCTCCGACGGCGCGCAGGCGCAGCCCTACCGCGCTGCGAAACAGGAGGAGCCACACGGCGAAGGGCAGTAGCAGCACCAGCACCACACCGCCGTGGATCCGCAGCAGGCCGGGCGGGATCCCGAGCCGCCCGGCCTCCGGTAGCAGATCGCTCTGCGGGTAGGACCCCGCCAGCTCCTGCAGCGGGCCGTGCACGGCCCAGGCCACGGCCAGGACCGCGACGAAGTTGAGCAGGATCGTCGAGAGCACCTCGGATACACCGCGTTGTGTCTTGAGCAGAGCGGCGATCCCCGCCCAGAGTGCTCCCGCCAGTGCACCGCCGGCCAGCAGGACGGGGATCAGGATCGCGGCGGGCGCATCGGGGAGCAGCCGCGTGCCGAGCGCTGTCGCGGCCAGGGCGCCCAGGTAGAGCTGCCCCTCGCCGCCGATGTTCCACACGCCACAGCGGAAGGCCAGGGAGACCCCGAGCCCGATCAGGGCCAGCGGCATCATACGCACAACGGTGTTCTCCAGCGCCAGCCGGTCTCCGAAGGCCCCGCCCGCCAGCGCCACCAGCGCGCGGGCGGGGTTGGCACCGAGCAAGACGAGCACGAGCACAGCGCAGCCCAGCGCGATCAGGACCGCGAGCGACGGCTCGATCCAGGCACGCCAGCTCTTCACGCGCCGCCCAATCCCAGCATCAGCTCCCCGATGCGCTCCCGCGTCCGTCGCTCGGGCTCTACGGCCGTGAGGCGTCCCCGGAAGAGCACGCAGACCCGCGTACCCAGCTCCAGCACCTCGTCGAGATCGGTCGAGATCAGCAGGACCGCCGCGCCGGCGCGGGCCCGCTCGCGCAGCTCCTCGCGCACTGCCGCCGTCGCCGCGACGTCCAGTCCCCGCGTGGGGTTCACCGCGACCAGCACGCGGGGCTCGCCGCCCAACGCCCGCGCGACGCACAGCTTCTGCTGGTTTCCGCCGGAGAGCGCGCGCGCCTGCAAGTCCGGGGCGCCGCGAATTTCGAAGCGCGCGATCGACTCGCGCGCCACCCGCTGAAGCTCGGAGCTACGCAAGAACCCGTATCGGTAAAGCCGCTCCCGGCCCGCGCCGGCCGCCTCGGAGAGCGCGAGGTTCTCTCCGATCGAGAGGTCGAGCACGAGCCCCGTCCGCTGGCGGTCCCCGGACAGAACGGCGAGCGGGGGACGCAGTACCTCCAGGGTGCCCGATCCGATCGGCAGCACGCCGGCCAGTACCTCCTCGAGCGGCCCCTGTCCGTTCCCGTCGATGCCGGCTATCGCCAGGACCTCGCCCGCGCGCAGCTCGAGATCGATGCCGCCAAGCCCCGGCACCCGCAGATCTTGCAGACGCAGCGCGGGAGCGCCCGCTGCCATCGCCGGTGGACTTCCCGGGGGGGGCAACGCCTCGCCGACCATCCAGCGACCCAGCTCCGCCGCCGCGAGGCCCGCCACCGGACGAGTGGCCACGCTGCGGCCAGCCCGCAGAACGGTCACGCGATCGCAGACGGCCGTGATCTCCGCGAGCTTGTGCGAGATGAAGAGCACGGTCGTTCCCCGTTCGCGCAAGCGGGGCAGGAGCGAGAGCAGCGCAGCCGCCTCCGAGGGGGCCAGCACGGCGGTCGGCTCGTCGAGGATGAGCACCCCCACGCCGCGCGCGAGGGCTCGCACGATCTCGAGGCGCTGTCTCTCTGCGACAGCAAGGGAATCGGCGGGCGCATCCGGATCCAGGCCGAGGTCGTAGAGCTCGAGGATTTCGCGAGCCCGCGCGCGAAGCTCCGCCCTGCGGAGGAAGGCCGGGAGCGGCTCGCCCAGGAGCAGGTTCTCCGCCACCGTGAGCGCCGGAACCAGCATGAAGTGCTGGTGGACGAGCCCGATCCCCAGCTCCAGGGCGCGCCTCGGTGTCGAGATCTCGCGTGGGACTCCGTCGATCAGGATCTCCCCCCGATCCGGTCGAACCAGTCCGTAGAGCGCACGTACGAGCGTGGACTTTCCGGCACCGTTCTCCCCCAGAACGGCATGGATCTCGCCCGGGGCCAGCTCCAGGTTCGCGCCGCGCAATGCTTCCGTGCTGCCGAAGCGCTTGTGGATGTCGCGGAGGGCGACGCGCGGCACTCGCTCAGAACCCCTCGCGCGGAACCTCTAGCGCGCCGGACTCGATCTCGCGGACCAGGCTGGCCACCCGATCCCAGACGGACTCCGGTACGCGCGCTCGCAGGCTCTCGTTCCAGGCGATTGCCACGAC
>JAUXJB010000030.1 GCA_030624945.1 Deltaproteobacteria bacterium
GGCCCGCCCCCGGGCGTGGGGCGGGGCTCGCCCCCCCTCTCGGCGCGGCGCCGCCGCGGGGGGCGGGCGGGCGTCCAATCCTTAGTCCCGCCCCCCCCCCCCAACGCCGCGAGCGCGGATGCATCGGCCGCCGAGAATGCGAGCGCACTCCCGGAACAGGACACTAGGCTACACAGATCAGGGGAAGCCCGTGAGATCCGTCATAGCAACAACCGCGGTAGTGCTTGGACTCTCTGCATGCCTCCAGGTCATCGCCCTACCGCCGCCCCCTCCCGACGCGCCAAAGCTCGAGACGTTCCAGGGAGACGGCCCGCCTCCGCTCGAGCCGACCGACGTGCCGGGACTGCTCGCCGCGCCGTCTCTGGGCCGCACCGTCTACTACTACGAGGCGCAGGAATACTGGTGCCGCTTCGCCAGGAACCGCTGGTACATGGCATTCGACTGGGATGGCAACTGGTTCGACATTCCCGACGCCGAACTTCCCACGGTCCTGGCGGCGCGACACGCGCCGCCCCCTCCAAAGACCGTGGAGGAGGAGCTGGCGGAGCTGGAGCGCCAGCTGAAGGAGCTCGAGGCGGCTGAGCCCTAAACCGTACGGGGCTCTGAGCCCTCCGTGATCTCGATCATCTTCTCCAGAGCCTTGCGCGCGTCCGCCGCCACCCGGGACTGACCTTCCGGGTCCAGGCGCTCGCGATAGCCGGAGATCTCGTCGACCACGTCGCCGGGAAGCACGCGATTCAAGTCTGGCCCGCGACCGTCCCGCAGCAGGTCGAGGAGCGCGACCAGATGCGGGGGATCGTTCCGCGACATGGTCGCGCAGCCGCAGCCGGCCTGCTCCCCGCCCGGTACATCTGCCAGATGCACGACCTCGATGTTCCGGCGGCGAGCCTGCTCGGAGAGGTTGCGCACGAAGTGACCTTCGGTTCCGACGGCGACGCGCGTACCGTCGGGAACCTCGCGCATCACGTGGTTCCACAGAAAGCGCGTCGAACCCGCCGCGTCGGCAACGGAGACGACTTCGCGCGGGCACTCGGGATGCACGACCACGCGATAGCCACGCTCGCGCCAGAAGTCGACGTGCTCCGGAAGGAACACCGTGTGGACCCCGCAGAACGAGCCCCACAGGATGAGCTCCGCCCGATCGATCGACTCGAGACGCTGCGCGTCGATCTCACCGCCCTCGTGGCCTGCGGCGAGCAGGTGAATCCGATCGGGCGGGATGCCCACCTCCGCCGCGACGTTCCTGCCGAGGTGTTGGTCGGGGACGAACAGGATCTTGCGGCCCTGGGCCCTGGCCCAGCTCATGATCGCGCCCGCGTTCGAGCTCGTGCAGACGGCTCCCCCGCTGGCACCCGCCAGCGCCTTGATCCGGCCGGACGTGTTCATATAGGCGATCACCATGATGCCGTCGCCGTAGCGCTCGTGGAGGCGCTCCCAGGCAGGGGCCACCATGAACTCCTTGGCCATCATCTCCATGGTGCAGCCCGAGCGGGGATTCGTGATCCAGACCTGCTGGTCTGGACCGGCCAGGAGCGAGATCGCCTCAGCCATGAAGTGAACCGCAGACTCGACGAACAGCCTCTTCTCGGGGTGGAGGACCGCCTGGCGAGCCAGCAGGTAGGAGTCCGCGATCATCCCGCCGTAGCGCTCCACCAGCTTCACGATCTCGCCGCCCATGTAGTAGTGGGCGAGCAGGACGAGGTCGGAGCCGATCTCGGCAAGTGCGGGTCGTATGTAGGAGTCCATCCAGGGGAGTACGGTCTCGGGCTTCCGATCGGCGAGAGCCAGGTACTCCTCCGCGTAGGTCTTGAACTCCTCCTGGTACCAGTCCAGCGGCAGGTCGGTCTGGCAGATGGGGATGTCCGGCTCGAGCCGAATGCCGCTCAGACCCTGGGGAATGTCCGCCGCGCTGATACCCGCGTCCGGGGGGGTTGCCATGGACCGAGCCTACGCCAGAGCTCCAGGGGAAGCCAACAGCCCCAGCTCAGATGTGGCCCTCGCGCGTGATGCTGGCGACGTCCAGCGCGCGAAGCTCGCTGGACGGCTCCGAGCGGATCGGGCAGTCCTCGACACCGCAGCTCGGGCAGTGCATGGGGCGGCAGGGGTCGAGGTGAACCACGACGTCGCCTCTGCCTTCGAGCACCCGGTGCAACTCGCCCTCCAGGTCGTCACCGCTGCGGTGCGCCTCCTCCATCGAGAAGTAGCGGGGCACCACCAGGTGCAGGTCCACGTGGCGCAGGGGGCCGACCGATCGAGAGCGCAGCTGGTGGATCTCGCACCACTCGGGGACGCGGGCTTGCTCCAGGCGCTTTGCGATCTGGACGAGCATTTCGAGGTCCGCTTCGTCGAGCAGGCCCACGAGTGCGCGGCGCACCACGCGGACACCCGCGATGACGACGTTGGCGGCGATCGCGAGCGCGACCAGAGGGTCGAGCAGAGACCAGCCCGTGAGCCGGACCCCGACGAGAGCGATGATGCCTCCCGCCGTCGTGGCGGTGTCGGTGAGCAGGTGGGTCCCGTCCGCGCGCAGCGCCTCGGAGTGCTCCCGAGCCCCCACGCGCAGCAGGTGGACGGCCAGCAGGAAGTTGGCCAGACCGGCCACCGCAGAGATGACGATGCCCTCGAAGATCCTGTCGAGCTCGGGACCGACGAACATCTGACGCAGGGCCTCCACTACCAGGCCCAGGGCCGCGGCCAGGATCAGCGACCCCTCGACCATGGCCGAGAGCGTCTCGGCCCGCCCGTGGCCGTAGGGGTGGTCCCGATCAGGGGGCCGGGCCGACACGGCGACGGAGTAGGCCATGAGGCCCGCGGCGATGACGTTCACGACCGATTCCGCCGCATCTGCCAGCAGGACCGTCGAGCCGGTCAGCAGCCAGGCGAGAACCTTGGCCCCGAGGATGCCCACCCCGGCCAGGAGGGAGAGCGTGCCCGCGCGCACGACGGCTCTGGATCCCGAATCCCGGGTGGGGTGATCAATCGGCACCGCGCGACTCCAAGCTCGCGGATCTAGGAATTGCTGCAAAGGAGCCGCAGAAAGTGACGTCCCGGGGGCCGTCCAGCAAGCGGGCGGGAGCTCAGACCTGCCTGGGGGACTCCCCCATCTCGATCTTCCCCGCGATGCGAGCGCCCTCGTCCACCCGGAGCTTCGGCGTGCGCACGCTGCCTTCGATCGAGCCCGTCGGCCCCACTACTACCCGCTCCTTGGCCGAGATCTCTCCGATCACGGTTCCGTGCACGATCAGGCTGCGCACGGAGAGCTTGGCCTCCACCCTGCCGCTCTGGCCGACCACGAGGCCATCCGCATCGACCTCGCCGCGGAACTCGCCCTCCAGCCGGACGAGACCGGAGAGCGTGATCTTTCCCTCGAAGGAGGTACCGCTGTCGAGGAACGACTGATAGTCGCCCTTCCTCCCCCCCGGGACAGCCGTTCGGCCCTGCGATCCCGTCTGTTTTCTCCAGACGGGCGGCCGGAACATGTTCGTGAGCTTCTTGGTCGCCGTCGAGCCGGGAGGTGATTCCTTCATCTCTCTTTCCTTTCCGGGTGAGACTCGCCACACCCGAGTGGGCGGGCGCGACTCCCGAGCCTGATCCGCGGAAGACCGCGGTGCAGGAAAAAGCATACACCGCGGCCGCCTCGGCGGTCTACCCGACCCGGGATGGGGCACCGGTCCTCTGGGCGGGCTCCTGTGAGAGAATGGGGGCGCATGACCGAGACCACGGTATCCGCCGACGGCGCCACAGCGCTCGGCGCGGCTGGGCCGGAAGCCGCAGAGGCCTCGCGGCTCCCCTTCTCCGTCATCTTCGCCTTCTCGGCGCCGCGCATCGCCTTCGGGCTCATGATGACCCTCTTCATGACCTACCTCATGAAGTTCTGCACCGATGTGCTGCTGATCGCACCGGCCGCCATGGGGATCCTATTCCTGATCGCGCGCATCTGGGACGGGATCTCGGACCCGCTGGCCGGCTTCCTGTCGGACCGGACCCGGTCGCGCTACGGCAGGCGGCGATCCTGGATGTTCGCAGCATCGGTTCCCATGGGTGTCACCATGTTCATGCTCTGGTCGCCGCCCGCGGCGATCACGGGGACGCTGCTCATCGTGTGGGTGGGCCTCTGCTACCTCGCCTACGAGACGGCGCAGACAGCGTACTTGATCCCGCACGGCGGGCTGGGCGCGGAGCTCACCCAAGACTACGACGACCGCACGCGGCTCTTCGGTCTCTCCCACATCATCGGCTACGTCGGCATGGCGATCGGTCTGGTGAGCCTCTACCTCATGACCATCGCCGAGGACAAGCGCAGCTTCGCCTCCGGCCTCTCCCTCGCCGGAGGCATCTCGGTTGCGGTCGTGGTCTTCTGGGCCACCCTCAAGCTGCCGGAACGCAAGGACTACCAGGGGCGGGGATCCGACAACATCTTCAGAGCCGGCGGCGACGTCTTCCGCAACCCCCACTCGCGGCTCCTGCTCACCATCTTCGCCATCGAGAGCTTCGGCTCGGCGAGCCTCGCCATTCTCGGGCCGTACGTCTCGGACTACGTGGCCCACGAGCCATCGGCTATCGCGTGGATGTACGGCGCATACCTGGCACCGCAGGTCATCTTCGCCCCGATCTTCATGCAGCTCGCGCGACGCTTCGGAAAGAAGCAGCTGTGGCTCGTCGCGATGGTGCTCACGGCATTCGGGTACCTGGGGCTCTTCATGATCACCGAAGAGACGAAGTTCATGCTCATCGTAGGCCCGGCATTGGTCGGCATCGGGGCGAGCTGCGGAGCCATCGTCGCGCCCTCGATCATGGCCGACATCATCGACTACGACGAGTACCTGACCGGCGAGCGCAAGGAGGGCACCTACCTCGCCGTGTGGAACCTGGTGCGCAAGTTCTCGAGCGCGCTCCCCGCAATGATGACGGGCTTTGCGCTTACGTGGCTCGGCTTCGAGCCCAACGTCGAGCAGAGCGAGGTGGTGAAGTTCACGATGCGCGCGCTCTTCGGCCTGATGCCCGCGGCCTGCTACGGAATTGGTACACTGCTCTTCCTGCGCTTCCGCCTCAACAAGGAAGAACACGCCGCGGTGATCCGCGAGCTCGAGGCGCGCAAGGCGGCTCGGGGACAGACTACATAGACGTACCCTCGGAAGGAGAACGGAGAACATGGACGGAATGATCAACTACAAGGTTGCCGACCGAGTCGCGGTCATCACCCTGAACCGGCCCGAGAAGGCCAACGCGCAGAACTACCCATTCCTGTACCAGCTGAACGAGTGCTGGGAGCGGGCAGCCGACGACGACGAGGTCACCGTCATTGTGCTCCAGGCCAAGGGCAAGCACTTCTCGGCCGGCCACGATCTGGCAGGCACGGAGTATCCGAAGACGGACGAGCTCCGGTCGCAGGGGAAGTTCGACCTGACCCACCACTACCGCTACGAGCTGAAGCACTTCCTCGGGTACTCGCTCAACTGGCGCAACGTCCCGAAGCCCTCGATCGCGGCTGTCCAGGGCAAGTGCATCGCCGCGGGCCTGATGCTGTGCTGGCCCTGCGATCTGATCGTCGCCGCCGACAACGCCGAGTTCTCCGATCCGGTTGCGGGCGGCCTCGGCATCGGTGGTGTCGAGTACCACGGCCACACCTGGGAGTTCGGCGCCCGCAAGGCAAAAGAGCTGCTCTTCACCGGCCGCACGATCGACGCGTACAAGGCCGAGCAGATCGGCATGGTGAACCGCGTCGTGCCCCTGGCCGATCTCGAAAACGAGACCATGGCGCTGGCCCTCGAGATCGCGGAGCAGGATCCGTTTGCGTTGCTGCAGGCGAAGCGCGCGGTGAACCAGACGCTCGACATCATGGGCTTCCAGACGGCGCTCCAGTCCGTGTTCGACATCCACGAGATGGGGCACGGCGCCATGTGGTCCCGGCGGAGCGAGGGCGAGTCGCGGGGTAGCGCGCTCGAGAGGATGAAGGAGCGCAACCAGGAGATCGCGCAACGCCAGAGAACCGAAGCCAAGGCCTAGAACGACGCCCTCGGGTCCGCACGGAGCCGGGCCATGCACATCGTCGATCTGAATTCCTGTGAGGACCGGGCAATCGAGCAGACCGCGCGCTTGCTGCTCGAGGCCTTCCGGGACGACACGCCCGGGTGGCCCGACATGGCGAGCACCCGCGAGGAGGTACGCGCGTCCTTCGCGAGTGATCGACTCAGCCGCGTGGCTCGCGAGGACGACGGTACCGTCGTCGGGTGGATCGGCAGCATCTCGGGCTACCGCGGTCGCGTGTGGGAGATACATCCGCTCGCCGTGCGTCCCGACCGGCAACGCCAGGGCATCGGCCGCGCGTTGCTGAACGATCTCGAGGATCAAGTGCGCAAGCAAGGCGGTCTCACGCTGTGGCTCGGGACCGACGATGAGAACGACCGCACCTCTCTCGGGGGAATCGATCTGTTCCCGGATCCACTCACACCTCTGCAGCGCATCCGGAATCTCGGAGGGCACCCGTACGAGTTCTATATGCGCTGCGGGTTCGTCCTGGCCGGAGTCGTGCCCGACGCGAACGGCTTCGGCAAGCCAGACATCCTCCTCGCGAAACGCGTCGTCTGAGGTGGGATGAAACTTCACAGAGAGCCCGAGAGGAGGTACCGATGGCGAGTCTGGAGGATGAATTTGCGGTGCGAGCCGTAGTGACCAGGTATAGCGACGCGATCATGTGTCGTGACCCCGCGGCGGCCGCGGCCTTGTTCGCCCGCGACGGCGTGCTACACGCTTTTGCGGGAGAGCCCGTCGTGGGGCGCGAGGCCATCGAGGCTGCGCTCGGCGGTCGCGTGTCGTCGCGCACGCCGGACCCGGCGGAAACAAGCTTCGGCTTTCAGATGAGCCGCGAGGTCGGCGTTTCGATTGATGGGGACACCGCCCAGGGGCGCTGGTACTACCTCGAGATCGGCCGCGGAGGCGAGCCGGGGACC
The DNA here is from genome assembly GCA_030624945.1 of Deltaproteobacteria bacterium. Lineage (GTDB taxonomy): Bacteria > Myxococcota_A > UBA9160 > SZUA-336 > SZUA-336 > JAUXJB01. Next base: position 6,951 of record JAUXJB010000030.1, read on the forward strand.
GGCCGTCTCTCGATGGGCACGTTCAATGACCGTTTCGTGCGCACCAACGAGGGCTGGAAGATCGCCCACCGGCGGCTGACCCGCTTCTACGTCGGCGATCTCGAGATGCCGGGCAAGAGCTTCGCACGCGAGTTCGAGACCTGGACCGCAAAGCCCTCCTGAAACGCCTCTCCGGGAGCCCACGATCCTCAGCTGTTGGATCCCACCCCGCGAGTTTCGATAGGATAGGGACACGACAGCACAAGCGAGGAGACAGCGGGCATGGAAATCGAGGGAACGGTAGCGGCGGTGGCGGGCGGGGCGTCCGGGATGGCGCGTGCGACAGCGGAGGAGCTCGCCGCGCGCGGGGCCAAGATCGCGATTCTCGACCTCGAGTCGTCGGAAGGCGAGAAGGTGGCGGCCGAGCTCGGCAACGGCGCCATTTTCTGTCCCTTGGACATTCGCGATAGCGATAGCATTGCGCGGGCGCTCGACCGAACCGTCCAGACCTTCGGCGCCCTTCACATCGGCGTCAACACGGCCGGCGGAGGCGCTGCCAAGCGCACGCTCACGCGCGAGGGCCCACACCCGCTCGACGACTTCCGCAAAGTGGTCGAGCTGAACCTGATCGGCTCCTTCGACTTCCTGCGCCTCGCGGCCGATCACATGTCGCGCAACGAGCCCAACGCCGATGGCGAGCGCGGCGTCGTGATCAGCACCGCCTCGATTGCCGCCTTCGAGGGGCAGATCGGCCAGGTCGCCTACGCGGCCGCCAAGTCGGGCATCGTGGGCATGACCTTCACCGCCGCGCGCGACCTCGGTAGCCTCGGCATCCGCGTGATGGCCATCGCGCCTAGCCTTTTCCAGACCGGGATCACGAAGAACGCCCCGTCCCAGATGGTCGAGGCACTGACCAAAGATGCAGCATTCCCGCGCCGCATGGGTCGGCCTGAGGAGTACGCGCGCATGGCGATCGCCATCGTCGAGAACCCCATGCTGAACGCCTCGACGATTCGCCTCGATGGCGGGCAGCGCTTCGCGCCGCGCTAGCGAACCCTGGCCTACTCGACGACTTCCCACTGCGGCAGCCGGTATACGGCGCCGTTCTTGGTCTTGATCTCCTCCCAGACCGCGCGGACCGGTAACCCAATGGAGACGCCATCGAAGGCGCGGTTGAGTACGTTCCCCGTGATGCGGACATCCGGAAAGTCGTCGAGGCTCACCAGTACCACCGCATAGGGAACGCTCTGGGCGAGCTTCGGGTGGGCAGGATGGTGAATCACCGTGTAGCTGTACACCGTTCCCCGCCCGCTGCTCTCCCGCGTCTCGAACTCGGTGCCCTGACAGCGATGGCAGATCTCCTCGGGCGGATGTTGGATCGTCCCGCAGCCGGCACAGCTCTGCAGCAGAATCCGACCGGACGTGAAGAACGCCTCGTTGAGCTCGTCGACGGCCGGCAGCGTCCAGTCTTCGGGCAGTATGCTTCGCATCGGGCTCTCCTCAGGCCCTGCAGAACAGGATGGCGCTGCCGGGCGCGGCGAGGGGACCGGAGACCGACAAGCTCAGCTGTGCGCCCTCGACCTGACACGTCGACTCGTCGCGCAGCTGGCGAACCGCTTCGTTGATGTTCTCGAAGCCGTGAATGTAGGCCTCTCCCAGATTCCCACCGCTGGTGTTGATGGGAAGCCGCCCGTCCGGCCAGCGAATGTTTCCGTCGGAGACGAACTCGTCGAGCTCTTCCGGTTCACAGAAGCCCATCTCGCTGATCGCCATGAGCACGGGCCCCGTGAAGTTCTCGTAGAACTGCGCGACGTCTACGTCACCGGGCCCCACCCCAGCGCGCTCCCAGAGCTTGGTACCGACGTGGCGGTAGTGCGCCGTGGGGAAGTTCGGCGCGTTGTAGGCTCCCACGCTCGCCCGGTAGTCGAGTCCCTGCGCCGCGGCCAGAATCGGCACCGGCGGCTTGTGCAAGTCCCGAGCTCGCTCCATGGTCGTGATCACGACCGCCGCCGCGCCATCGTTCTCCGGACAGCAGTCGAAGAGATGGAACGGCTCCGCGATCCAGCGCGAGGCATGGTAGTCCTCGCGTGTGAGCGGCGTCCCATAGCGCAATGCGCGGGGATTGCGCTGCGCATGTTCGTAGGACGCCAGGGAGATCTCGGCCAGCGCGTCCTGACCGATGCCGTGCTCATGCATGAAGCGCATGGTGTCCATGGCCATGGTCTGCGGCGCAGACGCCAGGCCGTACGGTGCGGTGAAGGCGGCGCTTCCCCCCGCGAGGGTTGCCCCCGACGCCTGGCCAAAGCGACGGAACTGGCCCTGAGCGAGGGCGCGAAAGACGACGACGTGGTCCGCGTAGCCGGCTCCAACTGCCGCGTCGGCGATGGCCACGGCGGATGCGCAGCCGTTGCCGCCTCCACCCCAGGTTTGAGCGGAGAAGTTGAGCGCGCGAATCCCGAGCGCCGCGGCGAGCCGAAGGGGAGTGTTTCGTTCGTCCCGATAAGAGACGAAGCCGTCGATGTCCGCGAGTGCCAGACCGGCATCTTCGGACGCGCGCCGGATCGCGGTGCAGGCCAGCCGGAACTCGCTCTCCTTGGCACCGCCCCGTTTGTAATAGACCGACTCGCCGACGCCGACGACAGCGGTCCTTCGATGCATGTTCGAGCTCCTCCTGCGTAGCGATGCGCCATCTTTTCCCACCAGGGCAAACCGAGTCAAGCGAGACGCAACGATCGACGGTAACGAAGGATAGCGTGCGCTCTTCGGCGGGTGGTAGCATGCGATCGCGACCCACACAGTGACGGAGCGCCGGAATGCCCTACGAGAACGTGATCTACGAGAAGAAGGACCACATCGCCACCATTACCCTGAACCGCCCCGACGTTCTGAACGCGCAGAGCGCAGGGCTGCTGGCAGACCTCGCGGCGGCCTGCAACGAGGTCGATGCAGACCACGACGTCCGCGTGGCCATCATCACGGGAGCCGGTCGTGGATTCTGCTCTGGCGGCGACCTCAAACAGTCGAACTTCGCGGAGGGTTCGGGCGGTAGCGTGCTGCAGAACCCGGCCGACCACTGGGCCGCCAAGCTGCTCTCGGTGAGGAAGCCCCTCATCGCGGCGGTCAACGGCGTGGCGGCGGGCGGTGGGCTGGCGCTGACTCTCGGCTGCGACATCCGCATCGCGTCGGAGCGGGCGCGCTTTTCCGCCATCTTCGCCAAGATCGGCATGTCGGTCCTCGACGGTACCGGCTGGCTGCTCACACGGGCCGTGGGGCTCTCCAAGGCGTTGGAGCTGCTCCTGACCGCCGAGATCATCGACGCCCAGGAGGCCGAGCGCATCGGCCTCGTGAGCTACGTCGTGCCCCACGAGCAGCTCCTTCCGCGGTCGCTGGAGCTGGCGCGCAAGATCGCGGCCAACCCCCCGGTGGCCCTCCAGCTCACGAAGAACGTGGTCTACGACGCGCTCGGCAAGACATTGATCGAGTCCCTGCCGACACAGTGGGCCGCCCAGCAGAAGAACCTGGCGCTGGCGCGCCACGACATCCAGGAGGGAGGCGTCGCCTTTCGCGAAAAGCGCGAGGCGCGCTTCCGCGGCCTCGAGCCGCCCGCGTGAGCCGGGCCGGCCCCGAGCGAGCGGGGCGGGTCCCTCTGATAGAATCTCACCACCAAACGGGAGAACGCCTGTGAAGGTTCGCGTCGACAAGGAGACCTGTGTCGGACACGGGCGCTGCTACGAGGTCGCACCCGAGGTCTTCGGGGAGGACGAACGGGGCCACTGCCTGATCGTGCGGGAAGAGGTCCCGGAGAAGCTCGCAGAGCAAGCCCGCTACGGGGCCGACAACTGCCCCGAGAAGGCCATCTCGATCGAGGAATAGTCGCCAGGGTGACTCGCGCCGCTCCGCTTTCGCCGCACGCGCCGGGAGCCTAGAATCCGGGGCTCGAATGCTCCAGCGAGTCGCCGCCTACCGCGTCGCCAGAACCGGCCACATGGCGTTTGGCGCCTACCGCCGCTACCGGCGTCTGCGTCGGCGCGACGCCTCCGGAGACACGCCGGACCCGGCGGGGTGGAACGCCGCCCACGAGACCACAGCCCAGGAGCTGCACGATCTCACGCTCGAGCTCGAAGGCCTGTTCATCAAGCTCTGCCAGCTGATCGGCGCGCGCACGGACCTGGTTCCCGAGCCCTACTCGCGGATCCTCGGTCGCTTCTACGACCGCGTCCCGCCGCGGCCGTTCCGAAGGCTCGTGCGCGGTATCGAACGCGAGCTCGGCCGGCCGCTCGACGCGGTCTTTGCCGAGGTCGACGAGACACCGCTCGCCTCGGCGTCCCTCGCGCAGGTCCACCGCGCGGTTCTGCACGATGGCAGCGAAGTGGTGCTGAAGGTCCAGTACCCCGAGATTGCGCGACTCGTGCGCGTGGACTGGGCTGTGGCGAAGCGGCTCGCACCGTGGATTCCCCTCCCCTCATCCGTCGTCGACGCTTCGGCGCTGCTCGACGAGGTGGCCCACTTCGTCGAGCTCGAGCTCGACTTCGAGCGCGA
>JAUXJB010000053.1 GCA_030624945.1 Deltaproteobacteria bacterium
CTTCCACACCGAGACTGCGCGCCTCTGCACTCGCGCTGGTCACGCTGCCGCGCTTGCTCGGATCGCCACCCACGACCACCGGCCGCCCCCCTCAGCTCGTGACTGTCCGCTTGCTCGATGGCCGCGTAGAAGCCCGGGATATGGATGAAGATGATCATGCTCACCACAGCCTAATCGCGAGCCGGGTGTAGCTCCCAGAGTCCCACTTGATGATACGCGACGTCGCTGGCATGCATCCAGAGCGTCCGCGGCTGCCCGGCAAGCCAGTCTCCCAGCCAGTCGTCGTACCAGTCGCTACCGGGGTAGCCCGATTGCCCCCCGGCCATCCCGACCTGCGCATGGCCCGGATCTGCCAGGTCGACGGCGTATCTCAGCGCGGGACCCACACCGCTTCCCCTCGTCGGCAGGCTGAGGTGGTACATGGTCCAGACGGAGTCCGGATCGCCACCGACCGAGTGGGGCCCGCGGCCGAGCCGACGCCCCAGCCAGCGAAGTGTCCCTCCACCCAGTCGTTCGAAAGCGTGTTGCAGCCGGAGCTGATGGAGCCGACCCCAGCTCCATCGGCTCGGATTCGCGCTGACCTGCGCTTGCAAGAACCGCCACGTCTTCTCGAACGCCGATTCCATCAGAGAAGAAGTGGCTCGCAGCTTCGTGCGGTCCAGGAAACGCTCCAATACGACCCCCGGTAAGGGCTCGGCAAGCGCAGCGATCTCGTCTCCCCAGCGCAGACCCAGGCGCTGGCGAAGCAGCTCGTGTACCAGCTCGCGACGGAACACGTGATAGACGAGCGCGCCTCGGGATTCCACGTCCGTGCGACCGTCCCACTCGCGGAGAATGGTCCGCAGGCGAACCGCGTGCGCAGACTTGAGCTCGATCCCGTCGAGCAGCTCTCGCACGGCCTGCACTCCGCGCTCGGATGTCTGCTCGCGCTTCAGCGCGAGCACCTGGGCGAGATCGAGCGGCGGACCCTCGGCCAGACGCGTGCGCAGGCGAGCCTCGGCGCCCGGACTGCTCCAGCGCCACGTCACCCTCCGTCGATACCCGAGCTCCGCAGGATGTGTGGAAGCCACGAGCCAGGCACGTGTCGAGCTATGCTCGCTCGGCAGCTGCGCGAAGGGGATGAAACCCCGCCAATCATAAAAACGCGAGCCGCCCACGACGGGCAGCAACGTGGTCTGCACTGCGCGAATCGGAAGGTTGCCGGCCACTTGTCTTCCGATCTGCCGCGCGTCGGCATACAGGAACGTCGCCACCGGACCGGGGTAGGTCTCCAGAGCGCGGCGGAACCCTTGCCAGCTGCCGGAGTGCTGCAAACGCATCAGCGCCTGAAACCCACTCGGGCCCTCACTCCCGACCCAGCGCAGCGCCAAGCTCCGAGCGTTGGCGTCGTCGGGCAGCAGCGCGCCAAGCAGCGGACCGTTGCGTGTCGAGAGAATCTCCAGCTCCTCTTCTCCTGCGCCCGACACGCGGATCGTCTCCTTGCGGCGATCGATCTCTAGCCAGCGACCGTTGAGGTCGTAGCGCAGAGGCGCTTCGGGATGCAGCTCCTCCCGGACCAGCTCGGTGACACTTGCGTATGTTGCCACCTGGCCCCACGCGATCGTACGATTGGTACCCGTCCAGAACACCGGAACACCGGGCCAAGTCGCGCCGGAGAGCTCGAGCTCGGGGGCCTTCAGGTGTGCCAGGTAGAAGAGTGGCGGGAGCCCGAACTCGACGTGTGGGTCGTTCGCCAGCAGCGGTGCGCGGCTCGTCGATCGAGCGGCACCCACGACAAAGCCGAGACTTCCGACTCGGCCCCGCAGACCCACGCCGCGAGCCAGGGCATCGGCCTTGCTCCCGAGTCCGAGCAGTGTCGCAAGCGTGTCGTGTGCGCCATCGGCGGGCCGCACGGGAAAGAAATCGCTGGAAGCGACGCCGCCGATCTCCCCCACGAGCTTGTCGAGTAGCAGACTCGATCCGAGCGAACGACCGATGAGCCAGGAGCGCAGCCGCACGATCGCGAGGGTATCCGCGGGTTCCCACGGCTCGGGCTCGTGCCCCAACCAGCGGAACTCCAGCGGCTCTGGAACTCCACCCGCGCGCAGCTCGTCGATCCAGCGATTGACGCCGTCGCTGTAGGCGACCAGCAGCGCGCGCATCGAGTCGCTGACACCGATCCACTCGCCCACGGCGGCAGTCTCGAGCGCGAGCATACGAGCCAGACGATCGGCGTCCAGCGTCGCCGGACCGAAGAGCTCCGACAGTCGGCCCCTCGCCGACCTGCGCAGAAGCTCCATCTGGAACAGACGTTCCTGTGCGTGGACGAACCCGAGGCCGAGATAAGCCTCTCGCAGGGAGGACGCTCTGATGTGTGGGACCGCGTATCTGTCGCGAACGATCTCGATCGAGGCGGCGAGCCCCGTCACTTGTAGCCGGCCCTGCGGGGGCGGCCCCCCTGCTCCCCTTGCCAGCCCAAACCCGAGCCAGGCCAGGCTGAGCGCGGCAGCGAGGACGAGACCTCCAGCGATCAGGAACTCTCGCCGACCCGGGTTTCTCACGCCGCTCCGGGATCCGGCGCGTCGCCCTCGAGCACGACCTGGGCAAAGGCATGGAACCGGGTCATCGAAGCACCCACGAGAACGCGTCGGAACCCGCGTCGCTCTGCGATCTCGAGCGCTCGCCCCCGGAGGCAGAGACGCAGCCCTCCCTCGGTCTCGACCGTCTCGAAGTCGCACCAGCCGACGCCGCGTCTCCAGCCCGTTCCGATCGCCTTCATTCCCGCCTCCTTGACCGCGAAGCGGAGCGCGAAGTGCGGCACGGGGCGTCCGCGCCGTTCACAGTCTCGCTGTTCCAGAGGTGTGAACAGGCGATCTCGGAGGCGCGTGCCTCGACGGTCCAGGGCCAGCTCGAGCCGCGCGATCTCGAGCACGTCGATGCCGGAGCCCACGATCACCGCCGCCCGAATCTAGCATAGACGGGCTCCCCGCGCGCGGCTGGAGCATTCAGCCTAAGTCACCGAATTCAAGAGATTATCCGCGGTTTGACGGGGTTGGTACGCGTGGCTATGCTGCGCGCCACAAGGGGAGGACGCATGGCGACCAAGGTCGGGATCAACGGTTTCGGCAGGATCGGACGCTGCGTGCTGCGCAGCGCGCTCGGGAATTCCGCGCTGGAGTTCGTCGCCGTAAACGACCTCATGAACACCAAGACGGCCGCCCACCTTCTCAAGTACGACTCCGTACACGGCAAGATCGGCCAGGAGGTCGAGCCCCTGGAAGGCGCCATCCGGGTCGGCGACCACGAGTTGCGGGTCCTCGCGGAACGCGATCCCGCACAACTGCCGTGGGGCGAGCTCGGCGTCGACATCGTGATCGAGTCCACCGGCCTCTTTACGGACCGCGCCGCCGCCGCCAAGCACCTCGATGCCGGCGCAAAGAAGGTGATCATCAGCGCACCGGGCAAGGACCCCGACGTCACGATCGCGCTCGGCGTGAACGACGAGGTGTACGAGCCCGATCAGCACCACGTGATCTCCAACGCCTCGTGCACGACGAACTGCCTGGCCCCGATCGCCAAGGTCCTGCTCAAGGAGTTCGGGCTTGTGCGCGGATGGATGACGACCACGCACGCCTACACCAACGACCAGAGCATTCTCGACCTGCCGCACTCCGACCTGCGTCGTGCTCGCGCAGCGGCGGTCTCCTTGATCCCGACATCTACCGGCGCCGCCAGAGCGGTGGGGCTCGTTCTTCCAGAATTGGCGGGCAAGCTCGACGGGATCGCGATCCGCGTGCCGACCTCCAACGTTTCCGTGGTGGATCTCGTGGCAGAGATCGACCGCGACGCGACGGGGAAGCAGATCAACGAGGCCTTTCGCAAGGCCGCCGAAGGACCGATGAGGGGTGTGCTCGACGTCTGTGACGAGCCGCTGGTCTCCATCGATTTCCTGGGGAACCCCCACTCATCGATCGTCGATGCCCTCAACACCAAGGTGTTGGAGGGCAACCTGGTCAAGGTGCTCTCCTGGTACGACAACGAGTGGGGCTACGCGAATCGTGTCGTCGACGTCGCCGAGATGATCGCCGCGAAGCTGTGACTCTCCGAGTCCGGTCCGTCGCGGACCAGCCGCTCGCAGGGGAGCGCGTATTCCTGCGGGCGGACTTGAACGTTCCGCTGCGCGACGACTCGGTAGCGGACGACACGCGTATCCGCGCGTCGCTGCAGACGCTGGAGTACGTGCGCAAACAGGGCGGGCGCGTCGTGCTCGCCTCGCATCTGGGACGTCCCGGAGGCTTCCCCGACCCGGCCCTTTCGCTGCGCCCCGTGGCCGAGGTCATGGAGATCCCGCTCGCTCCCGACTGCATCGGAAGCGAGGTCGAGGCGCAGGTAGCGCAACTGGGCGACGGAGAGGCACTGCTCCTCGAGAACCTCCGCTTCCATCCCGGCGAGACCGCGAACGATCCCGAGTTCGTCGCGGCTCTCGCCAGACTCTGCGACGTCTACGTGAACGACGCATTCGGGAGCGCACACCGCGCGCACGCGAGCACGGTGGGTCTGGCGCGAGCCTGCAGTCGCAGGGCCGCGGGCTATCTGCTGGAGCGTGAGGTCGAGGCGCTCTCGCGCGTGCGCGACGAGCCCGAACGACCCTACGTCTGCATCCTCGGCGGCGCCAAGGTGTCCGACAAGCTGGGCGTGCTCGAGGCGCTCTCGAAACGCGCGGACCTGATCGTGATCGGCGGCGCCATGGCATACACCTTCCTGCTCGCACAGGGAAAACCGGTCGGGCGGTCGCTCGTCGAGCCCAAACAGCTGGAGACGGCGCGCCGCCTGCTCGCTGGTGAGACGGAGATCCTGCTCCCTGTGGATCACGTGGTGGCCGCGGCGCCCGATCTCGCCGCGAGCACGACGAACGAGATCCCGGAGGATTGTGCCGCCTACGACATCGGGCCGCTCAGCGTCGACGCGATCCGGGAGCGGCTGGTGGGGGCTCGGACCGTGTTCTGGAACGGTCCCCTGGGACTGTTCGAGACCGAGCCCTTCGACCGCGGGACCCGTGCGGTCGCGGAGCTGATTGCCCAGAGCTCGGCTTTCAGCGTGGTCGGCGGCGGCGACTCCCTTGCGGCCATACGTCTGGCGGGAGTCGGCGACCGCATCTCGCACCTTTCGACCGGCGGGGGGGCCTCCCTGGAATTCCTCGAGGGGCGGAGCTTGCCGGGCATAGAAGCGCTCGAGGTAGCCACATGAGAAGACCGATCATCGCGGCGAACTGGAAGATGCACAAAACCCCAGCCGAGACCTTGGCTTTCGCCAAGGAGTTCGCGGAACTCATCAGGGGCGCAGAGGGCGTGGATATCGTGATCGCCCCGCCCTACCCGGCCCTGTCCGAGCTGGGGCGAGCCCTAGCCGGCACCGGGGTCATGCTGGCGGCCCAGAACGTACACCCCGAGCCAGCGGGAGCCTTCACGGGCGAGGTGTCCATCGGCATGCTCGCCGACATCGGCTGTCAGTACGTGATCGTCGGCCACTCCGAGCGGCGGGGGCTTTTCGGAGAGACGGACGAGTTCATCACCGCCAAGCTCCGGGCGGTCCAGGATGGGGGGCTGCGGCCCATCCTATGTGTGGGAGAATCCCTCGGAGAGCGCGAGGCCGGACGGACCTTCGAGGTCATCGCAGCACAGCTCGAGGGCTCTTTGGCGAGGTCGGACACGGCGCGAGCCGAGGAGCTGGTCATCGCCTACGAGCCGGTCTGGGCAATCGGTACCGGAAAGACCGCAACCCCGGAGCTCGCACAGGAGGTCCACGCCTTCATTCGGGGCAGACTCGCGGAGCGGTGGGGAGGTGCCGCAGTCCAGATCCGGATCCAGTACGGCGGCTCGGTGAAGCCCGAGAGCGCCCCGGCGCTGATGGCGCAGACCGACATAGACGGCGGCCTGGTCGGCGGCGCCAGCCTTGACCCGGCCAGCTTCTGCGCGATCATCCGCTACGAGGATCGGGTCGAGAAGTAACCGCAGGAGAGGAGCGGATGGAGTTTCTGATCCAATCGCTGCACATCGCGACCTGCGTGTGCCTGATCGCGATCGTCCTGCTCCAACACGGGAAGGGCGCCGACATCGGCGTCTCCTTCGGCGGCGGTGGCAGCAATACGGTCTTCGGAGCCCGCGGTGCGGGGAATTTCCTGACCAAGCTCACCACGGGCGCGGCGATCGTGTTCATGATCACGAGCTTCACCCTGTCGCGCTTGGGCGGCGACGCCGGCGTCGCCGATATCCTCCAGGCGCCCACCATGCAGGCTCCTCCGCAGCCCGACCCGGTGCCGCTGGAGTCGACCTTCCCGGAGGCTCAGCCCCTCACCACGGAACCCCTGTCCGGATTCGAGGTCATCCAGCCCCCCGCCGTTCCGGAGTCCGCGGGGAGCGAGGAAGCGCCCGCCGAAGAGGAGTCCAGGCCCTGACCCTGTGTTGAATCCCGGCCCGGCGCCGGTAGATTCATCTCCCTCCATCACGCCCAGGTGGTGAAATTGGTAGACACGCCAGGTTGAGGGCCTGGTCCGCATATTTGCGGGTGCTGGTTCAAATCCAGTCCTGGGCACCAGGTTCTTGAACGATTACGCATCGTTCCGTGGGTCGATCGTGTGAGCGGCCGAAGCCACTTCCCGCCAGGTGTTGGGACTCTCTTGGGACTTTGGGAGCCGGGAGAGCAGATCTGCCGGAACTTCGCCCTCAACTACCTCAATTGGGGCTCGAAACTCATCTTCATCCGCCCATTTTGCGTAGTGTCGGGCGGTAACCGCGATGTTGGATGGTGTGACCTGAGTTTCGTGGAGGAAGATAATTGGACTCTGCTGCCACTTTCGTGAGGAGGACGAGATGGCACGTAGGGGATATCCGCCGGAGTTCCGACGGAGGGTCGTGGATCTGATTGAAGGCGGCCGCAAGGTGGCCGAGGTCGCTGCGGATCTCGAGATCAGCGAGCAATCGATCTACACGTGGCGCCGACAGGCGCGCATCGATGCGGGGTTCGAGCCCGGTCTGTCCACGGCGGAGCGGGCAGAGCTCGTCGCTGCGAAGCGGCGCATCCGCGAGCTCGAGACCGAAGTCGCGGTCCACCGTCGAGCGACGGAGCTGCTCAAGGACAAGACGCACCCAAAATGAAGTATGCGGCGATCCGCCAGATGGCTGCGGAAGGTCTCCCCGTCCAGGTCGCATGCCGGGTGCTCGGTGTCTCGGAATCCGGCTATTACGGATGGGTGGATCGACCGCCGTCTCCGCGGGCGCTGCGACACTTCTGGTTGACCGACATCATCGGCCAGATTCATCGCGACTCGCGAGGGATCTACGGCGTTCGTCGGATCTGGGCGGAGATGACGCTGGCGCGTCACATCTCCGTAGGGCGGGAGGCCGTTGCGAGGTTGATGCGCTGCGCCGGGTTGCAAGGGCTGTCGGGCAGGCCCAAGTACCGCAAGATCCCGAACGGCGGTCCCACGGCCTCGGACCTCGTCGACCGGAAGTTCCGTCGAGACGATCGCGATCAGTTGTGGGTCACCGACATCACCGAACACCCGACGCGAGAAGGGAAGGTGTACTGCGCGGTGGTGCTGGACGCGTTCAGCCGGCGCGTCGTGGGCTGGTCGATCGATGCCCACGCGACCGCTGCATTGGTCACGAACGCGCTGGGGATGGCGATCGAGCAGCGGCGGCCTGCCGAGGGTTCGACCGTGATCCACAGCGACCAGGGGACGCAGTTCACGTCCTGGGCCTTCACGAAGCGGGCGATCGACTCTGGCCTCTTGCCCTCGATGGGTTCGGTCGGAGACTGCTTCGACAATGCCGTGATCGAGTCGTTCTGGAGCCGGATGCAGGTCGAGCTCTTGGACCGGAAGCGCTGGAAGACGCGCGTCGAGCTGGCCAACGCGATCTTCGAGTACCTCGAGATCTTCCATAATCGCCAGCGCCGGCACTCGGCACTTGGCATGATGTCACCGGTCGAGTTCGAGACTCGGCACCGAACCGCAGCAGCATGAGTCCAGAAATCTGCCTACGCCGGACCCAGGACACGCCAGAGCCTCCGGTAAACTCGGGGCGGTTCAGCTCGGGAATCCATGTAGGCTGGAGCGGTCCACGAGAGGAGGGTTGCGAAATGGCTAGGAGGGTATGTGCGGTCGTCGGAGTCGGTCCTGGGAACGGTGCCGCTTTCGCGCAGAAGTTCGCATCAGAAGGCTATAGCGTCGCCCTCTGCTCCCGCAATCAGGAGTACCTTGCGGAGCTCGAGGGCAACGTCGAGAACTCGCGAGCCTACGAGTATGACGCGAGGAACACATCCGCACAGCACGCATTCGAACGCATTCGGGGAGACCTGGGACCGGTTTCCATCCTGATCTACAACGCGGGGGCTGGCCAGTTCGGCAGCATTGACGACGTCACGGTCGAAGCGTTCCAGCACGCCTGGGAAGTCAACGCCCGAGGCCTGTTTCTGGCGACGCAGGCGGTGCTTCCCGACATGCGAGCATCAGGCAGTGGAAACATCGTCGTCATCGGCGCGACGGCTTCCATCAGGGGTGGCGCGAGGTTTACATCGTTCGCCTCCGCAAAGGCCGCGCAACGAAGCCTCGCGCAGTCGCTGGCTCGGCATCTGGGACCCCAGAAGATCCACGTCTCTTATGTGGTCATTGACGGGGTGATCGGCCTCGAACGCGCCCGCAAGCAAATGACGGACGCGCCCGACGAGTTCTTCTTGACGCCCGAGAAGATTGCGGAGTCCGTCTACTTTCTCACGCAGCAGGACCCGCAGGCCTGGACATTCGAGCTGGACCTGAGGCCATTCGGCGAGAAGTGGTGAACGCTGGAGAAGCTCC
>JAUXJB010000033.1 GCA_030624945.1 Deltaproteobacteria bacterium
GCGCCACGGCTCCCGGTACTTGGCCTGTCCGAGGCAGCCCATGACGCCGAGCGTCCTGCCGTGGAAGCTGTTCACGGTTGCGACGAAGCGCGCGCGCCCCGTCTTGCGGTGCGCGAGTTTCAGCGCACCCTCGTTGGCCTCGGCCCCGCTGGAGATGAAGAATGCGCGGTGAATGGGGCTCGGGGTGATGGCGTCGAGTCGCTCGGCGAGTTCGAGCTGCGGCACCGTATAGACGACGTTGGTGGTCTGCATCAGCGTTCCGGCCTGGTCCGAGATCGCATCTACCAGGGCCGGGTGACAGTGCCCGATCGCGGTGACGCCCCAGCCCGCCGTGAGATCGATGAACTCCCTTCCGGAGACGTCCCACACCTTTGAACCCTGACCTCTTTCCAGCGCGAGCGGCCAGCGCCGCACGCCGGGTGCAAAGGCCCTCTTTTCTCGCTCAACCAGCGCGTCGTAGTCCTGGACCATCGTTCCTCTCCTTGACGAAGTCGAGCACCGCACCCCGAGCGGGCGACTCAAGATAGGCGAGGTGGCCGTGCCACGCGAAGCGTGTCAACAAGTCGCTTCGAGGATCTCCAGCAGCTCGGCCAGGTCGCGGATGATCCAGGTGGGCCGCGCGCCGTGGTGCTTCTCCAGTGCGCGCTCCGGATCGGCGACGCGGCGCTGGATCCAGGCGGTTCGCATGCCGACGCGAGCGGCGCCGTCGATGTCGCTCGAGAGGTCGTCCCCGACGTGGACAGCCTCCTCCGGGGGCACATCCAGGTCGGCCAGCAGGGCCTCGAAGATCTCGGGTCGGGGCTTGCGGATCCCGACCCCCTCCGAGATGGTGACCGCGTCGAAATGGGGTCGCAGTCCGGCGTCCGTCAGCACCCGTTCCGCGGTGGGGGCGTGGCTGAAGTTCGAGCAGACGCCGAGCACCGCCCGGCCGCGCAGACCCTCGAGCACCTCCGGGTGGTGGGGGAGGAAGCGCGTCTGTCCGTAGATCCCCGCCATGTGGGTCTGGGTCAGCTGCTCGGCGAGGTCCGGCGCGTCTATCTCGAGGCGTTGCACCAGCAGGCCGAAGCGTCGGATGGTCGGTAGCTCGAGACCGCGCTCGTAGGTCTCTGGCCGCAGCTCGGAGTCGACGGCGAGCAGCATCTGGCCGAAGCTCTCGAAGTCGATGTCGCTGTGCCGCGCGGCGACCTGGTGCAGCGCCTTTAGCGTGGAGCGAAACTTCCGTCCTCCCACCTCGACCAACGGCAGGTTCTCCATGGAGAGGTCGACCAAGGTGTCGAAGAGATCGAAGGATATCGCGCGCGTGCCCACGAGCCGGATCATACTGGGTGACAACCTGGCGGTGCTGCCGGGACTGCCGGCCGCCTGCGCAGACCTCATTTACATAGACCCGCCCTTCAATACGGGCAAGCGGCAGCAGCGCGCCCGCATACGCGTCGAGAGCGATCCCACCGGCGAGCGCCAGGGCTTTGGAGGGCGTCGCTACCGCAGCCAGGCCGTCGACTCCGCGGGCTTCGAGGACAGCTTCGACGACTACGGGCGCTTCCTCGCCCCTCGCCTGATGGAGGCGCAACGCCTGCTCAAGCCCACGGGCTCGTTCTTCCTGCACGTGGATTACCGCGAGGTCCACTACTGCAAGGTCCTGCTGGATCGCGTCTTCGGGCGCGAGTGTTTCCAGAACGAGATCATCTGGGCCTACGACTTCGGAGGGCGGTCGCGCAGGCGCTGGCCCGCGAAGCACGACAACCTCCTCTGGTACACCCGCCACCCCGAGCACTACACGTTCAACTACGATGCGATCGATCGCATCCCATACATGGCCCCGGGCCTGGTGGGGCGCGAGAAGGCGGCCCGCGGCAAGACCCCCACCGACGTCTGGTGGAATACGATCGTTCCGACCAGTGGCCGCGAGAAGACGGGCTACACGACGCAGAAGCCCCTCGCGATCCTGGATCGGATCGTGCGCGTCCACTCGAACCCGGGCGATCTCCTGCTCGACTTCTTTGCGGGAAGCGGGACGCTCGGCGAAAGCGCCGCTCGCAACGGGCGGGATTTCGTCCTGATCGACTCGAATCCGGAGGCCGTCCGCATCATGCGCGAGCGGTTGGCCTTCGCCCGCCCCGATTTCTCCCGGATCGGTTGAGGGGCTAGTGTCCTGTTCCGGGAGTGCGCTCGCATTCCCGGCCGCGAGAATCGCGTTGGAGCTCCCGGAACGGGACACTAAGGCAAGCCCGGTCGTGCTAGCATCTGCGGCTGCATGGAAGCGAGCCCCCCTCGATCGCCCGGCCGTGCGGAGCTTCTGGAGCGACTCCGCAAGGCCGTCGACGCCGAGCCCCTCGAACGGGCGGTAGCGGTCGCGACCATGGAGCTGCTCGAGCGCGAGCCGGGGCAGATACTCGAGCCCTTGCTCGAGGCTGCCCAGGAGCTCGGCCTGCGCGGCCACGGGCGTGAGATCACCGTCTCGCGGAACGTGTTCATCCCGCTCGTGAACCTCTGCCGGGATCGCTGCGGGTACTGCGCCTTCGCCGTAGAGCCGAAGTCTCCCCAGGCCAAGACGCACTCGCTCGCAGAGGTGCGCGAGGTCTCTCGCAAGGCCCTGGCCGCCGGCTGTTTCGAGGCGCTCTTCTGTCTCGGCGACAAGCCCGAGATCGCGTACCGGGGCTACCGCGCCTGGCTGTACGAGCGGGATTACGCCTCTACGGCGGAGTACCTGGTCGACGCCTGCGAGGTCGCCTACGCGGAGGGACTCTTCCCGCATACGAACGCGGGAATCATGAGTGCGGAGGAGATGCAGGCGCTGCGACCCTCCAACGCCAGCATGGGGCTGATGCTCGAGACCACCAGCCAACGACTGCGCGAGAGGGGCGAGGCGCACTACTACGCTCCCGACAAGGATCCCGAGAAGCGCCTGCGGATGACGCGGGAGGCGGGCCAGCTCAAGATTCCGTTCACGAGCGGGATCCTGATCGGGATCGGCGAGACACCGGCGGAGCGCGTGGACACCCTGCTCGCCATCCGCGAGCTGCAGGCCGAGGGCGGTCACATCCAGGAGGTCATCGTCCAGAACTTCCACCCGAAACCGGGGACGCCGATGGCCGGGTTGGCGGCGCCGTCCGACGAGCTGATGGCGGGGACGGTCGCGCTCTCGCGTCTCTTGCTCGGTCCGTCGATGAACATCCAAGCGCCGCCGAATCTATCGCCCACGTCCCTGCCCCTTCTGGTGCGCTCCGGTCTCAACGACTGGGGCGGCGTATCGCCCCTGACGATCGACTTCATCAATCCGGAAGCTCCCTGGCCCGAGCTGGCGGAGCTCGAGGAGCGCACCGAGGCCGCGGGCTACGTGCTTCGCGACCGGCATTGCGTCTATCCGGAGTTCATTCGCGAGCGTCCAGACTTCTTCGAATCCGAGATGCTGCAGCGTCTGCGCGCGGCGACGGACGCGGCGGGCTACCCGCTCGCCGCAACGACCGGAGGTTCACAGGTATGAGTCTCATCGATGCACTCCTCGCGGGAACGAGCCGGCCGGTGCGCGTGGCTCTGGAGAAGTCGCTCGAGGGGCGCGAGCTCGACCGCGACGATGCCGTGGTCCTGCTCGGCGCCGAAGGCCGAGATCTCCAGGTGCTCTGTGCGGTGGCGGACGGCGCGCGCTTCGAGGACGTGGGAGACGAGATCTCCTACGTCGTGTGTCGCAACATCAACTTCACCAACATCTGCTACGTGGGCTGCAGCTTCTGCGGCTTCGCGCGCCACAAGCACGATGAGGATGCCTACGACCGCGGACTCGACGACATCCTCGAGCGGGCCAGCGAGGCCTGGGAGCTCGGCGCGTCCGAGGTGTGCATCCAGGGAGGGATTCACCCCAACAAGGACGGCATGTGGTACCGCGAGATCGTGCGCGCGATCAAGAGCGTCCTGCCGGAGATACACATCCACGCCTTCTCGCCCGAGGAGATCGACTTCGGCGTGAGGAAATCGGGCGGCATGTCGCTCCACGACTATCTCCGCATGCTCAAGGACGAGGGGCTGGGGTCGATCCCGGGAACCGCGGCCGAGATCCTCGACGATGAGATCCGCAAGATCGTGAGCCCCAAGAAGTTGATGACGGAGCGCTGGGTCGAGATCGTGAGCGCGGCACACGAAGTCGGACTCCGCTCGAGCTCCACCCTCATGTACGGTCACATCGAGAGCCCGAGACATATCGCCGGCCATCTCGAGCTGCTGCGCGATCTGCAGAAGCGCACCGGGGGCTTCACGGAATTCGTGCCGCTGGGCTTCATCCACCACAAGACGAGGCTCTACCGGGAGCAGAGCAGCCGAGCGGGGGCCACCGCTCCGGAAGACCTGCGCTTGCTGGCGGTGAGTCGCCTGTTCCTGCGACCACACATCCGCAACATCCAGATCTCCTGGGTGAAGATGGGGCTCAAGCTCGGACAGATCGGTCTCATGTCCGGAGCGAACGACTTCGGGGGGACCCTCATGGAGGAATCGATCAGCAACGCGGCCGGCTCGGAGCACGGGGATCACGTCGAGGTCGAGACCATCGAGCGACTGATCCGGGAAATCGGGCGGACGCCCTACGAGCGGACGACCACGTATGGCCGACGCCGACGGGCGCGCGCAGAGGCAGCCGAGGCTCGTCCCTCCGCACGGCCCGCGCCCCCGGCCGACATGGCGTTGCTCAGCGGGTACTAGTGTCCTGTTCCGAGAATGCGAGCGTACTGCCGGAACAGGAGACTAGCTCCGCGTGCGAGGATCCGAGCTGAAGCGGGCCGCCAGGGTCTCCAGCTCGTAGCGTAGCTGGGGCCGCTCGACGACCCGGCGCTCCACCACCTCGATGGCGTAGATCACGCTGGTGTGGTCGCGGTCGAACGCGCGGCCGATCTCCTTCAGCGAGGCGTTCGTGTATTTGCGGCACAGGTACATCGCGAGCTGCCGCGGCTGGACCACGCGGCGGCGTCGCGACCTGCTGGAGAGCTCCGCGTTCGTGACGCCGCAGCTCCTCGCGACGAGATCCATGATCTCGTCGAGCGTATGTGGTCGGCCCGCCACGTCGACGGCGGCGAGAGCTTCGGCGACGAGCTCGGGGGAGATCTTCTTCTGGAGCAGGGAGGCCCGGGCGACGACCTGGTTCAGGCCCGAGAGCAGGTCGCGGACACTCTCGACCGGGCGCCTCGCCAGCATTTCGAGGCACTCATCGGGCAGGCCGATGCCGCCGCCCGCGGCCTTCTCGCGGAGGATCGCTCTGCGCGTGTCGCGCTCGGGCGGTGTAATCCTGGCCACGAGCCCCGTCACCATCCGGGATGCGAGTTGGCTGTCAAGCTCTTCGATCTCTCGAGGCGGACGGTCGGCGGAGAGAACGACGGTCTTTCCGCGCGAGATCAGGTGGTCGATCGTGTGGAAGAGCTCGATCTGGGTTGCGCGCTTCCTGGAGAGAAACTGCACGTCCTCCAGGATCAGCACGTTTGCCTGACGTCGGTAGCGGTTGCGAATCTCCTGCATCCGGCCGCTTCGGATTGCGGAGGTCACCTCGCTCGTGAACTCCTCACTGGAGCGGTAGACGGCGCTATCGCTCAGCTCGCGCTGGATCGCCCGGCACAGGTGTGTCTTGCCCACGCCACTCTGGCCACTCAGAAAGAGGGGACTGCAACGACCTCCCTGCCGGCGGGCGATGGCACGCGCCGCCTCTACCGCGAGCGCGTTCCCCGAGTCGACCACGAAGTTCTCGAAGCTCGCAGGTGGTGGAAAGCCGGTGAGCGCAGGCGTACCGCCGATTGGCGAGCCGGTAGCGCGCGAAACGTCCCCACTTACGTCGCGCGCCGCCGGCTCGCCTCCGCGGGTGGATCGACCCGGCTCGACGCGATACTCGATGCAGCGAAGGAAGTCTGCGGCTGCCTCGATTCTCGAACCGTACCTCGATCGAATCCAATCGCGGGTGAACCGATCCGGACAATGGATCACCAGCGTGTCGTTCTCTACGGTGCCCTCGAGCCTTCGAAACCAGGCACCGTACGCGGACGGACCCACTGCTTCACGGATCGTCTCGCGGACGACCTCCCACCCCCCGGAATGTGGCATATCGGCCGGCTTTCCCCCGTATGGACCAGATCTGACAGAGCTGGCCCGTGCGCACCAATCTCCCACGCGCGCGGCTCTGCGGCAAAGGCGATTCCCACCGCCCCCGCTTTCGCCCCGCGCGGCAGCGGTCACACTACACAGAGTTGTGTGCGGGTATTCCCCGACGGTGCGGGAAGGGTTTGAAATTGGCGGGTTCTGGCCGTGGCGCGCGACCGGACGGAATGCTCATTCACATCATTGTGCACAGCCGTTCACACGGCGAATGGCCACATTCCTGTGTGGTGCGATCTGGCGAAATCTCCTCGTTTTAGTGGATCTCGAAGAAATTCGCCTGATTTCAGTTTATGCTCTGGGGTCGCTCGGGTAGCCGCGCGTCGGCGAGTTGAAAGTCGAGGAGCTGAATCAGAAGCCGTGCGCGTTCGAGGGGATTCGAGGCTTCGAGCAAGCTCTGTTTCTCGATGAGACCGCAGTCGATTCGGAATGCGATGGCGTGCACGAGTCCCACCGGGTCGAGTTCGCGCAGTCCCTCGCGCAGCTTGTCCGTGCCCCTTTGCGTTCCTGTCTGGACGTACTCGATCATCCTCTGCTCGAGTTCCGGTCGCACGGCGCTGAGCTCCGCGCGGACCGCATGGTCGAGCTCGTCGAAGGAAGGGTCATCGAGTAGCTCCACGCGCGCGAGGATGTATCCGTTCTGCGTCAGTTCTTGGTCGAGCAAGCGGAAACGACGTCGGCCCTCGAGCAGAATGTGATGCATGCTGTCGTCGCGTGCTTCCTGTTCCCTGGTGATGCGACCCGCGCAGCCCACCTCGAATACGTGCGCGGGCCCGACCGCGGGCGCGGAGTTTCCCGACTTGAGCAAGGTCATTCCGATCACGCGCTGCCCTAGCAGAACATCCCGCGTCAGGGCGCGATAGCGGGGTTCGAACATGCGCAGCGGCAGGTAGACGTCCGGGAAGAGCACCACGTTGAGCGGAAAGATGGGAAACCGGTCGGGGAACTGGCTAGCGGCCATGGTCGGAAGGGTATACTCCAGCCGCCCCCCGGCACCAGTGACCAAGTCGCAGCGAGAGCAGGAGCGGGCCGTGCTGGAGAGGCTGCGCGCGGACGCGCGCAGGCTGGCAGACGCCTATCGCCTGCCCCTGCGGTCGCTGGAGGCCGAGCGGCCGCGGGTGAAGCGCCGCTACGGGATCTGCTACGACGATGGCAGCATCCGCATCCGCCTGCGCCACGCGCGCACGGGGGAGCTGCTCAAGTACTCCTCCCTGATCGACACCCTCTGCCACGAGCTCGCGCACCTGAGGCATTTCGACCACCGTAGGCGCTTCCGGCTCCTCTACGAGAAGTTGCTCGGGTACGCGCGCCAGCGCAGGATCTACCGGCCCGGTCCGGCCCGGCGCCAGCAGGAGCCGACGCGTTCCCTCTTGCTGGGCCTCCGTCCGGTCTCTCCGGAGGCGATAGCGGTTCGCCAGGGGCCGGAGCAGCTCGAGCTCTTCTCCCGCCGGGGCGCGCGTGGGTCCCGACTACCCGTCAGCCGTTAGCTTCGCGAACCTTGTCGTAGTCCTCGAGCGAGTTCGGGCCCTCGACTACCTGGACCTCGATTCCCTCCAACGCGATCTGCTTGTCGAGAATCTGGGCGACCAGCTGGTTGACGTTGAGCTCGTCGTACTCGGCCAGCGCGTCCTCGAGCCCATTCTCCTCCACGGACATCTCTACCTGAAGTTTGATGGTGATCGGCATGGTGGCCTCGCTCGAGCGTTCGCGGGGAGCGGGAGGATAACGAAGGCGAGCCGGATCTCAACGCGATTTCGGCGCGGAACCTCGTGAAATCTAATTTTTTTTCGTCCTCGCTCTCGACTATGAGCAGAGGGGTCGGGGCCGTCCGAGCGGTGCGAATCGGGCTCGGGGCCCCTACCCTACAGAGTTCCACCAGGGGGGACTGCCAATGTGCCTCAGGACCGTACTGGCCGTACTCCTGCTCACCTCGACCGCGGGCTGCGACCGGCAGCTGGAGCCCTGGATCGAGAGGGAAGCAGAGGAACCGGCGCCGGAGAGGCCCGTCCGCATCCCGGGGCTCGGCGCTCCGATTCCGCGCTCACAGCCGGGAGTGGCCCTGGTCAGCGAGCCCGCCCGCTCCGCCGCGCCGGCACCCATCCGGGGAACCCTCCGGATCGCCAGTGAGGAGCCCGGGCTGGGGGGCGTCCTGTTCCTGATCGCGCGCACCTCGGAGGTGGGACCTCCTCTGGCCGTCAAGAGGCTTCCCGTGGGTCCGTTCCCGATGGAGTTCGAGATCGGGCCGGCGGACCTGATGATGCCGGGGATCCCCTTCGCGGGGGCGATTCGGCTCACAGCGCGCATCGACAGCGACGGGGACCCCCTCACCACCGAGGTCGCGGAGCTCAGCGCGCGGCTGCCGAGGGCCGTAGAAGCGGGGGCCAGGGACGTCGAGCTGGTGCTGCGCCGCGGTGGCAGCTGATTCGGACTCAAGTAGGAGTGCCTCGACCACGACGGATGGAGTAGTGAGCGAGCAGGCTGTACACATTCGGCGTCTCGCGGGACTCGAGATGATCATCGCGATCGACTCGACGCTGCGCGGACCGGCGCTGGGCGGGTGTCGCTGGCGGCCCTACCCGGACTCCCTCGTCGCCAGGCGCGAGGCCTGCGCACTCGCCGCGGCGATGACGCGCAAGGCCGCGCTGGCGCGGCTGTCCCTCGGTGGTGGGAAAGCGGTGGTCATTGGAGATCCCGCGCAGCGAACCCGCGAGCAGCTGTTCGCCTTCGGGGACTTCGTGGAGAGTCTGGGTGGCTGCTACATCACCGCTGCGGACATGGGCACCGGCGAGGAGCAGATGGCGGAGATCCGGCAGCGGACTCGCTTCGTGGTTGGCCTGCCCAGGGAGCTCGGGGGCTGTGGTGATCCCGGACCGTTCACCGCCCGCGGGGTGTACATGGCGATCGTCGCAGCACTGGGTGGCTCGGTGACGGGCGCTCGTGTCGCCGTCCAGGGAGTCGGCAGTGTCGGCGGCGCGCTCGTTCGGCTGCTGCTGGAGTCGGGGGCATCCATCATCGCCTCGGATCCGGATCCCGCGGTGCTCGAGGAGCTGCCGGACGCGGTCCGCGTCGTGGATCCGCATACGATCGTGACGGTTCCTTGCGAGGTCCTGGCGCCCTGCGGGCCATCGGGTGTTCTGGATGCCAAGCTCGCGCGCGAAGTCCGCTGTCAGGTCGTCTGCGGAGCTGCGAACAACCCGCTCACGGACCCCGGCGCGGCCGCCGTGCTCCACTCCCGGGGTGTCCTGTACGTGCCCGACTTCCTGGCGAACGCCGGTGGACTCATCCATCTCGCGGTCGCGCTCGAGGGCGGGGACGAGCTTGCCACCTTCGAGCACCTGCGCGTCATCCCCGACAACCTGGAGCAGGTGCTGGCGCGCGTGAAGTCCGGGGGCGGGGACACGCTGTCCTCGGCCGAGGAGCTCGCGCGGGACCTACTCGCAGGCGGAGAGCGCAGCTAGGATCTTCGGAGACACGCGATCGGGATCGAGCCGAAGCCCGGGCTTGACGGCGCGGAGCGCCGAGTACGCGCTGCAGGTGTCGGAATTCCGCTCGAGGGCCACGTACGCGAACACCAGATGTCGGAACAGTCGCTCGCGCTCCGCGTCGGTGCCCTGCGCGAGCAACGGCGTGCGAAGCGCTTCGAGCTCGTCGAGCGACTCCTCGAAACGGCCGTCGAGATAGGCGTTCACGGCGGCGCGCAGGCCTTCGTGGTCGCCGCGAGGTGGCGCCGAGACGTCGGTGGTGGTCGCCGATCGGTGGGCCAGCTCGGAGAAAGGCAGGCGAAGCCTGGCACCCGCCTGCAGATGACTCGGGTCTCGCATTCCGTTGAGTCGCGCCAGCGCGGTGACGCGCGTGGGCGCTCCATAGAAGGTCTTCGAGAGAGCGGTGAGGGTATCCCCGGGCCGAACGCGCACGGGCACGAGCGTCGGCACGCGCAAGGTCGCACCGGCCGCGGGTGCGACGGCCGGGTCGAGATCCAGAAACAGCGCGAGCTCCCGGGCGAGTTTCGCGTTCGCCCAGTGGTCGCGAGCCAGCGAAGCCCACGTCTCGCCCGCGCGTACGGCGTGCCGATCGGCGGAGGGGATCGATAGCTCCTGTCCGGGAGCGATGGGAGCGGTTCCGAGCTGATTCGCGGCCGCCAGGACGCCGGCCAGGTCGGGATCGCCGTAGTAATCGCTGGCGAGGCCCGCAAGAGTCTCCCCTTCTGTTACGACGTGGACGATCGGTTGCCCTTCCGCGAGCGAAGGGGGCAGGACGAGGCAGACCAGGATTGCGAGCCGCTTCACGGTGACCCCGCAGCGTCGAACACGTGCCGCAAGATCCGCTCCTCGCCCGGCTCGAAGCGGAAGGTCGCCCGGAACACGCCGTAGCGAGGGTGTCGGAACGCGATCTCGTGGCTTCCGGGCGCCAGCGCCACGGGCTCCGCGCGCGGTGTCAGGAACGGCTCGTCATCGTCGATCCACACCTCGGCCCATGGGAAGGCGGTGAAACGGATCGAGGCGGGCCGCTGCGCCAGCGTCCTGTCAAGATCCGCAAACAAGGCACCGGTTTGCGGCGGGACTCCCGCATCTACGGGCGGGCGACCGAGCGATCCGGAATCGGAGCGGGGCGCGAGCGCGAGCCACGTGGCCGCGCACAGCAGCGCGAGGGCGCTGGCCGCGAGTGCGGGACCCCTGCGGGTGGCGCGCGGTCTCGCGGCCTGCCCGTCGACCGCTTTGGCTGCCCCATCTCGCTTCTCCGCACTCCGGGAGATCTCCCAGAGCCAGGCCGCGA
>JAUXJB010000130.1 GCA_030624945.1 Deltaproteobacteria bacterium
ACCTCGTCGACCCGCAGCACGTCGCGTACCTCGTCGTCGCGGAGCGGTGTCGCCAGGTCGAGGATGTGAGTGGTAGGCGTCACGTTCGACGTGTCGAGCTCTGCGAGCTGCTCGACGTACGTCAGGATGGAATCCAGGTCCCGCCGCACCCGTTCCACCTCGTCGGGCGTCAGCTCGAGCTGAGCGAGTCGAGCGATGTGCAGAATGGTCTCGGCCGCGATTCTCATGCGCGGAAGCTAACCGATTCGACCCGACTGGCTACTCGCCGTCGCGCTGCGGATCGAGGGGATCGCGGAAGAACCTCCAATCGAATTTCCCGACGCGTACGCGGTGCCAGGCGGCCCTGCCGGAGACGGCCCGCGCGTACGCCCACTTGATCGCGTGTCCGCGCGCCCAGGCACGCGTATCTTCTGGGGGCGCAGTCCGCGCCTTCTTCACCTGCTCGGGGTCCGTCAAGCGGCGCATGCGACCGCGCGCCTCCAGTCTCCGGTACCCCCCACGCGGGCCCAGCTCGTGGTAGCGCAGATCGACGCGCCAGGCCCGGAAGGCGAGCGCTCTGAGCCGCCGGTCTGCGGAGTTCTGGGGAGCCGTTCCCTCCAGCAGCTCTCCGCCTCGGCGCCGCAGCTCGTCGCGGTCGCGCGGATCGGAGACCTCTTCGCGCAGCAGGCGCGCCTTGGCGATCCAATCGACGCGATCGCACAGGGATTCGGGATCCTGAGCCAGCGCGTCCAGCGTCTCCTGCCAGTACTCGAGCACCCGCCGTTTCCAATCCTCGAGCGGGACACCTGCCAGCGCCACCTGCACGCCGCGCAGGTAATGCCTCTGAATCTCGAGCGCCGTCATTCGGCTGCCGTCCGCGAGCTCCAGCTCGGCCCTGAGCTCGGGGTCCCGGTTTAGGCGTTGTAGCGCCTCGAGGGGTCTTCTCAGCACGGGCCACTCGACCGGAGCGCCGGACTCGATCGCCTCGAGCACGAGCGCCGTAGCACCCACCCGCAGAACCTGCGCCCACTCCGAGAGGTTCGCGTCGCCGATCAAGAGGTGCATGCGACGCCGGCGACGCAATGCGGTCCAGGGCTGGAAGAAGAGATCGCGGGTCTCGTAGAGCGGTCGCTCGTCGCCATCTGGAAAGATCCGCGCAAGTACCTTTAGAAAGGGAGGGCGCTGCGCCAGGCGCAGCAGGGGACCGCCGTCGAAGGAGAGCGCTCCGGCACCCGTGTAGAGCGTACGCGATACCAGGAACGCCGTGAGGTGTTTCCGGAATTTCCGGAAGTGGAAACGATTGTAGACCGCCGAATGGATGCTCATCAGCGGGTAGATCGGCGCGATCAGGTTCTGCGTGCGGCGCGCGAGCTCGCCGGGGTGATCCTCCAGGCGACGAGCGAAGCGCTCAACGGCCGTGAAGATCCGCTGCGCCATGCCCGGACGAACCAGGCGCAACACTCCGCCAACAGCCAGCAGCGAGACCCCGGCCACCAAGGCCACCGCCACGAACGCGATCCGCAGACCCAGCAGGTAGAGCACGACGGGGAGCGAGATCAGACAGAGCAGCAGCCAGACCGGCACGAAAAGCAGGTACAGGGCGAGGGGCATGCGATCGTCCACCCAGTAGCTCTCATGCGAGCCGAACGTATTGCCCTGGCTGTCGATGTTGTTCTTGCCGAGGCGCACCTCACCGCGGAAGCCCGCCAGGACGAGCTGCTCGTTGACCTCTTCGGCCAGCTCCTCCACCAGCTCGTCCTTGGCACGCTCGAAGTGGATGAGCGAGAAGGGGTCGCGGCACTCCGGGCTCGCCATCTCGATCAACCCGCCCTCGTACTCGTCCGCGCTGGCCTCGTAGTGGAAGGTGCCGCCGTTTTCGAGGAAGCGGCCGCCCTTCGGGCGCAGAGGAGAGAAGCCTTGCGGCAGCGTTCGAATTCGCCTCAGCAGCGCGGCCTCGAAGCGCCGGTACAGCGCGAGCTTCGTGGGCGGATCCTCACGGACTCCCGCCCTCGGGTGGTAGATCAGCGCGTACTCAGTCTCGATCCCGAAGACTCGCTCCCGCATGCCCGATATATTACAGAGGAATGCCCGAGCTACCCGAAGTCGAGGTCACGCGACGCCAGATCGAGGGACTTCTCGTCGGACGCCGGATCGCTCGGGTCCTCACCACCGCTCGCAGCTACTTCTTCCTGACGGACCCCAGGCGGCTTCGGCGGGGCCTCACGGGTCGCTGCGTCACCCGACTCGACCGACGTGGAAAGTATCTCGTGGCCACCCTCGACGATGGCAAGCAACTCCTGCTGCATCTGGGGATGTCCGGGCAGCTATTCGCGGAAGGGGTGACCAGCCCCAGGCTCCTCTCGGCCTCGGCGCGCTCCGCGCTCACGCCCGAGAAGCAGGCCGCATTCGCTCCGGATCGACACACGCACCTGCAACTCTGCTTCGAGGACGGCGGACCCAGCGTTCTCATGCGGGACGTGCGCAAGTTCGGGAAGGTCCGGCTGCTCGAGCCGGGCGAGAGCGAGCCGCGCCTCGACAAGCTCGGCGTCGACGCCCTCGAGGCGACCGGCGAGCAGCTCTTCCGCGCGACCCGCGGGCGCCAGATCGAGATCAAGGGCCTCCTGCTGGACCAGTCGGTCATCGCCGGGGTCGGAAACATCTACGCAGACGAGTGCCTCTTCCGGGCTGGCGTTCGTCCGACACGCCGAGCCAAGCGCGTCACTCGCCGGGAGTGCGACGAGCTGATCCGCGCGTTGCGGGAGACCCTGCAGCGCGCGATCGATTCGGGAGGTTCGAGCATCAGCGACTTCGTGGCGCCCGATGGCCGCGACGGCGGTTACCAGGACGAACGCTGTGTGTACGCGCGGTCCGGCGAGCCCTGCCCGGTGTGCGGCACTCCGATCCGCAAGATCGTGGCCGCACAAAGAGGCACCCACTTCTGCCCCAAGTGCCAGCGGTAGCCTATAGTCGCGCCGTGCACGTCGTCGTTCATTACGCGGAGATCGCTCTCAAGGGCCGCAACCGGCCCCGCTTCGAGCAGCTTCTGTGCCGCCAGCTGCGGCGCGCACTCGCCCCACTCGGAGACGTTCGAGTGCGGCGTCTCTTCGGGCGCCTGCTGGTAGAACTGCCCTCGGATGTGAAGTTCGAGGAGGTGCGGAGGAGAATCGGCCTCGTCTTTGGAGTCGCCTACTTCAGCCGCGCCAGCGTACTGAAGCCGACACTGGAGGCGATTCAGGCCGAGGTGGATGCGTTCGTGGACGGTGCTTCGTTCGAGACGTTTGGCGTCCGTGCGCGGCGCGCCGACAAGAAACACCCCTGGACCTCGTCGGAGCTCAACCGCGACCTCGGAGCGAGGATCGCCGAGCGCACGGGCAAGAAGGTCGACCTCTCGAACCCGGATCTGTGGGTCGAGCTACACCTGCTCTCCGAGGAAGCGATTCTCCTGTGGCAAAAGATCCCGGGCCCGGGAGGCCTGCCCGTGGGCTCGGCAGGCCACGCAGTCGCACTGATCTCGGGCGGGATCGACTCCCCCGTAGCGGCTTACCGCGTGCTCAAGCGGGGGCTCGAGCTGGTCTACGTTCATTTCCACAGCGTCCCGTACACGAGTGCCGCATCGCAATACAAGGTGCGCGATCTGGTCTCTCACCTGGCCAGGCACCAGGGCCCGGTCCAGCTCTACCAGATCCCCTTCGGCGAGATCCAGCAGACACTCGTGCGCGAGGCGCCGGCCGAGCCGCGCATCGTCCTGTACCGGCGCTTCATGCTGCGGGTGGCCGAGGCGATCGCGGAGAGGGAGAGGTGTCTGGCACTGATCACCGGCGACAGCCTGGGACAGGTGTCCTCGCAAACGCTGGCGAATCTCGATACCGTCGGCCGAGCCGTGAGCCTGCCGGTGCTCCGGCCATTGATCGGAATGGACAAGCTCGAGATCATCGATCTCGCCGAGAAGATCGGAACTTACGAGACCTCCATCGAGCCGGACGAGGACTGCTGCAGCTACCTGATGCCGCGCAGACCGGCGACCTGGACCAGGCCTGCTAGCATCGAAGCGATCGAGAACGCTCTCGACGTCAAAGGAATGGTAGACCAGGTGCTGAGCGGAGCACGGCGGGAGAGGATCGAACCCGAGCCATGAGCGAAGAAATTGCGAGCTTTGACTCGTTCTCCGAGGAGATCCGTAGGGGAATCGAGGAGCTGGGCTGGAAGGAACCCATGCCGGTGCAGCGGCGGGTCATCCCCGTCATGCGGGCGGGCCGAGATCTGATCGTGCAAGCGATTACGGGCAGCGGCAAGACGGGCGGCTTCGGGCTGCCCATCGTCGAGCTCATCGATCCCGAGCAACGCCACATCCAGGCACTCATACTCGCACCCACCCGAGAGCTCGCCGGCCAGATCGACGGGGAGCTGGCCGTCATGGGGAGGCACCTCGGCATCCGCACCATCGCCATCTACGGAGGCACGGCCTACGGACCGCAGCTCGAGGCCTTCGAACAGGGTGTGCACATCGTGACCGCAACACCTGGGCGCCTGCTGGACCACCTGAAGTCGCGCAGGATGACGCTCGATCATCTGCAGGTGCTGATCTTCGACGAAGGCGACGAGCTACTGAGCCTGGGATTCTGGCCCGACATGCAGGAGATCCAGAGGTTTCTACCAGAGGGGCCCCTGACCGGGCTGTTCTCGGCGACCATGCCCCAACGCGTGGTGTCCCTTTCGCGCGTCTTCCTCGTGGATCCCGAATTCATCTCGTTTTCCGAGGGTGGTGTGCGCGCGCCGGAGGAGATCGAGCACTGGCACTACATCGTGCAGGCCTCGCAGAAGGAGAACGAGCTTCTGCGCATTCTGCGTTTCGAGGACCCCGGCTCGGCCCTCATCTTCTGCAACACGCGCGACGACACGCGCTTCGTCTCCGGATTCCTGCAGCGCCACGATCTCGACGCCGACATGATCCAGGGCGAGATGTCCCAGGCCGCACGAGAGGCGGTGATGCGACGCATCAAGACGGGCAAGCTCCGCATCCTCGTCGCCACCGATGTCGCTGCGAGGGGTATCGACATCAGCGACCTCTCGCACGTGATCTCGTACAGCGCACCCGATCAACCGGAGGTCTATCTTCACCGCACGGGCCGTACCGGGCGAGCGGGCAAGGCCGGCACCGCCATCTCTCTGGTTTCGGGCCTGGACATCGGGAACTTCCGATCGCTGCAGAAGGTGAACCGGATGACGATTCCGGAGCGCCCACTTCCTAGCCAGTCCGACGTCGACGAGCGCATGGCGCAGCGCCTGCAGGTGGAGATCGAGCACGACCTTCGCGCTTTTTCGGAGCGAGAGCGCAAGCTCCGGGAGGGGGAGATGCTGCCGATCGTCGAGAGATTCGCCGC
>JAUXJB010000232.1 GCA_030624945.1 Deltaproteobacteria bacterium
CGGCAACCGGTAGGCGGGATCGACGAGCATCTCGAACCCGAGGGCGCCCAGCCCCTCGACGAGTGCGTGGTGGGCGTCCAGGTGGCGCGCGAAGCGCGCCTCGAGCCCCTCTTCAAGCACGCGCTCAAGGGCTGCGTGAAGGGCCAGGATCATGCTGACCGGCGCGGTATGATGATAGACGCGTTCCTCCCCGAGGTAGCGCCCGATCAGTCCCAGATCGAAATACCAGCTCTGCACGGGCACGCGTCGACGTTCGAAGCGCTCCAGAGCTCGGGGTCCGAACGCCGCGGGCGAGAGACCGGGCGGGCACGCGAGGCACTTCTGGGTGCCGGAGTAGGCCGCGTCGATGGCCCAGTCGTCGAAGCGCACGTCCATGCCCGACAACGAGGTCACGCAGTCGAGTAGCACCAGCGCGCCGGCCTGCCTGGCCGCATGGGCGACCTCGGGCACCGGTTGGGCGACCCCCGTCGATGTTTCCGCGTGCACCATCGCCACCAGATCCGGACGCTGCGTCCGAATCTCGGCGATGAGTCGTTCGGGCGGGATGATCTCGCCCATCTCCACCTCGACGCGGATCGGGTGCGCTCCTATGCGCTCGACGACCGCAGCCATTCGCTCGCCAAACACGCCTTGGACGGCGATGAGTGCACTGTCCCCGGGCTCGAGCAGGTTTGCGAAGCACGCCTCCATGCCCGCGCTTCCGGTTCCCGAGATCGGAAGCGTCAGCGCCGATTCCGCCGCGAAGACCGAGCGGAGCTGCTCCTGTACGCGATCGAGAATCTCCAGGAACGCGGGGTCCAGATGACCGATCATCGGATGCGCGAGCGCTCGCAGGACGGGTTCGGAGACGTTGCTCGGACCCGGCCCCAAGAGCAGCCGCTCGGGAAGATTGAGCTCACCCACGCGCCCATGATAGCGATTGGTCGCGGTCGCATGGGCACCCGTCCCCTCGGCCGGGAGAATTGCGTCGGAACTCCCGGAATAGGACACTAGGGGCGCCGTGGACTGCCTCTTCTGTAAGATCGCCGCAAAGGAGATTCCGGCCGAGATCGCCTTCGAGAACGAGCGGGTCGTGGCGTTCGCGGATATCAACCCTCAGGCACCCACGCACCTGCAGATCATCCCGCGCGAGCACATCGCGAGCACGCTCGAAGTGGAGCCGGCTCGCCGGGAGCTGATCGGGGAGCTCGTCGAGGTTGCCGCGGAGCTCGCGCGCGAGCGCGGGATTTCCGACGAGGGCTACCGCCTGGTGTTCAACACGGGCGGTGCGGCCGGCCAGTCGGTCTACCACATCCACCTGCACCTCCTGGGCGGCCGATCGTTTGGCTGGCCCCCCGGCTAGAGCCCGCTACTGTCTCACTCGAGCATGCTCCGCACACTCTTCCTTGCTGTTGTCCTCGCTGTGGGCGCCGCCGCCATCGACCCCAAGTGGGATCGTGAGGAACGGACGCTCAGCCTCCGGCTGCGCGGCTCTGGAGAGATCGCGCTTCTCGTGGCCCGGATCGGTACGGAGCTCGTCGCGCGGACGGCTGGCGCTGTGGATCGAGAGTCCGAGGCGGCCCCGGTCGCGTCGGGCCCGCGGGATCCCGAACAGATCACCGAGGCCGATCGAAAGAAGCTCGACCGCCTGCTCGAGGAGAAGCTGCGGGAGTAAGCTTGCGAGACAGGGAGCAGATCGAGAAGCAGGAACACGAGCGGCTGGCTCCCTACGCGCTGCGCTCCGGGCGAAGCGGCGGACGCCTGGTTTTCGAGCCGCGCCACGCGTATCGAACCGAGTTTCAACGCGACCGCGATCGCGTGTTGCACTCACGCGCCTTCCGGAGGCTGCAGTACAAGACGCAGGTCTTTGCGTTCTCCAGAGGGGATCACTTTCGAAACCGGCTCACGCACACCCTGGAGGTCTCGCAGATCGCGCGCACCGCAGCGCGGGCACTGGGCGCCAACGAGGATCTGACCGAGGCCATCGTGCTCGCGCACGACCTGGGCCACCCGCCGTTCGGACATGCGGGTGAGCGAATCCTGCACGACCTGCTGGGGGATCAGGGCGGATTCGAGCACAATCGCCAGAGCTTGCGAATCGTCGACTTCATCGAGCAGCGCTCGAATCGGTACGAGGGTCTCAACCTCACCCATGAGACGCGCGCGGGACTCCTGAAGCACGGTGTCGACTACCCGCGCTACCCGCACCCCGTTTCCCTACCGCAACTCCAGCGCCAGCCGAGCGTGGAGGCGCAGATCGCAAACCTGGCCGACGAGATCGCATACCACAGCCACGACCTGGATGATGGGCTGCGTTCCCGGATCCTGGATTGGGACGGCCTGTGCAAGCTGTCGCTGTGGCAGCGCGCCCTCGAGAGCGCGGGCGTCGAGGACCTGGAGGACGAGGGACTGCTGCGCTCGCGGGTGATCATCCGGGTCATCGATCTCCTCACCTCCGATCTGATCGAGACATCCGCGCGCCAGCTCAGCGACAGCGGGGTGAGCTCGCCGGCGGAGGTGCTCACGGCGGAGCATGCGCTGGTGAGCTTCTCGCGCGAGGTGCGCGAGGAGACACGCGCCGTTGCACGCTATCTGTTCGAGCACTTCTACCGACACCCCGAGGTGGTCCGCACGGCCTCGGAGGCGGGACGCATACTCGGGGATCTGTGGTGCGCGTATGTCGGAGATCCGGAGCGACTCACTGGGCGGGTTGGCGAGCCGCGCCGGGGCGACACGCTGGAGCGTACGATCGCCGATTACATTTCGGGCATGACCGATCGCTTTGCCCTGGACGAGCACCGAGCGCTCGTCGGGCCCGATACCCGTGTCTGATTCCGCACTCGACCGACTTCGCGATCGGCTGCCCGAGGCGCTGCGCGCGCGCCTGGCCAGCGAGGGGCCCGTCGATGCGTGGTTCGAGACGCTGGGCGACGATCTGCCCGCGGTCTGGATCGCGCTCGAGGCGGGCGAGCTGGAGGAGGTCGTGGGGTTGCTGGTCGAGGCGGGAGCCGAGTCGGCGCTCGTGCTTCGTCGGCTGGAGGAGCTCTTGCCGACGAAGTCGGGCCGCAAGCTCGCGCGACGCGGTATCCACCGCCTGAAGAGCCGCGGAGTGGCGATCGAGCCGGCTGAGCGCGC
>JAUXJB010000191.1 GCA_030624945.1 Deltaproteobacteria bacterium
GACCAGGCGTACGCAAGCGACAGCCTGAGCTCTGGCGTCTTCTCCGCTCTCTGTGGTGAAGCCGGCGTGGAGCCTCAGCACTTCGTGAGTCGCAACGACATGCCCTGCGGCTCCACGATCGGGCCCATCAGCGCTGCGCGCGTGGGGATCTCGACCGTCGACGTGGGCAACCCGATGCTCTCGATGCACTCGTGTCGGGAGATGGCCGGAAGCGCGGACGTCGAGCCCATGATCCGGGTGCTGCGCGGTTTCTACGAGGGGGGAGGTTCCCGGTGAAGTCAAAGCCGTTCGCGCTCGTGGTCGCAGCAGTGCTGCTGGCCTGTACAAGTCCGCCCTCGGCCCGCCAGGGTATGGAACAGGCCAGCGAGGAGCTTCAGGAGGGCCGGGTCGAGGACGCCCAGCAGACGCTCGAGACGCTGCGCGAGGAGCACCCGGACGACATCGAGGTCCGCCTCGCGCTGGCGGAGTTCTACTATCAGAAGGCGCGTTTGTCGCTAGACGGCGGGGACCAGGCCGAGTACCTGCGTCTGCTGGGAGCCGCGCAGGACGAGATCCTCGCGGCGGTCGAGATCGATCCCGCGGCCTCTTCGCCGCACACCTGGATGGGAATCGTGGCGGCGTACAAGGGCGACCTGGACACCGCCCTGGAGAGCTTTCGGAACGCGAGCCGACTCGCCCCCTTCCAGGGCGTCAGCTACACGAACCTGGCGCACATCTGGGTCTACAAGGGACGGCTCTCCCGGGCGCGCAGCTTGCTCGACAAGGGACGCAAGTTCCGGGGTCCCAGCGACGAGATCGATCGCATCGAGATCCTGGCGGCCTGGCGTGGAGGCGACTTCGTCGAGGCGCATGACGTGTTCGACATGGCCCTCGACAACCGCGGCTTCGCCGAGACCTGGGATGGGGCGCCGCTGCCGCAGGCGATGGAGGACTTCGACGATTTCGCCAGCGTCTGCTGCGCGAACCCGTCCTGCGGGCCGAACATGGGCAACGCCTGCAAGCGAGCGCAGCTCGAGGTCAAGAAGCGGGAGCTCGAGCAGGAGACCATCCGCCAGGAGCTCCAGCTCGAGATGGATCGTCGCCGCAAGCTGAGAGAGATCTACGAGCGCCGGCGAGACCTGGAGATCACCGTCGAAGAACCCGACGAGGCCCCGGAGAGCTAGAGCGCGCGGATGGCCGAGCTGACGGCCTCGATGGTCTTCTTGGCGTCGCCAAAGAGCATCATCGTCTGGGCCCGGGTGTAGAGCGGATTGTCGACTCCGGCGAAGCCGGGGCTCATGCTGCGCTTGCACACCATGACGGTCTTGGCGCGGCTCACCTCCAGGATGGGCATGCCGTAGATCGGGCTGGCCGGGTTCTCGTGCGCGTCGGGGTTGGTCACGTCGTTGGCTCCGATCACCAGGGCGACGTCCGTGTGGGGAAACGAGGGGTTGATCTCCTCCATCTCCACCAGCTGCTCGTAGGGGACGTCGGCTTCGGCCAGCAGGACGTTCATGTGCCCGGGCATGCGGCCGGCGACGGGGTGGATCCCGTAGCGTACCTGCGTGCCCCTCTGCAGCAGCAGGTCGCTGAGCTCGCGAACCGCGTGCTGCGCCTGTGCCACCGCCAGCCCGTAGCCGGGGACGATGATGACGGAGCGCGCGGCGTCCAGGATCACCGCGGCATCGTCGGGCGAGCCACTCTTCACGGAGCCGCGCGCCGCCGTGACACCGGCGGCCTGCGCGGCGATCTCGCCCCCGAACGCACCGAAGAGCACGTTCGCCAGCGATCGGTTCATGGCCTTGCACATGATCCGGGTCAGAACGATGCCCGAGGCCCCCACGAGTGAGCCGCTGATGATCAAGACCTGGTTCTCCAGGATGAAGCCCGTCGCGCAGGCGGCGAGCCCGGAGTAGGAGTTCAACAGCGAGATCACCACGGGCATGTCGGCGCCGCCGATGGGGACGACCAGCATCACGCCCAGCAGGGCGGAGAGAGCGAACAGGCCCCAGTAGATCGTGAGGTCTTGCGGCTGGGCGACGACGCTCGTCGCCAGGGCCAGCAATCCCAGGGCGAGCAGGCCGTTCAGGACTCGCTGGCCCGGAAACACCACGGGTCGACCCGTCATGAGCTCCTGCAGCTTGGCGAAGGCGATCAGGCTTCCCGTCAGCGTGAGGGCCCCGATCACGGTTCCCGCCACGATCGGGACCGAGACGAAGGGGGAGGGAAGCGATCCCGCCCCGACCTGTCGGACGATCTCGGCGGCGGCCACCAGCGCCGAGGCCGCACCCCCCAGCCCGTTGAACACCGCGACCATCTGCGGCATCGCCGTCATCTGCACGCGCGCCGCCGCAACGGCCCCGATTGCCCCGCCGATCGCGACGCCCGCCAGGATCCCGCGGAAATCGACCACGTTCTGGTGGAAGAGCGTCGCGACGATCGCCACGCCCATGCCCAGCGCGGCCAGCAGGTTTCCCAGCGGCGCGGTCCGGGGCGAGCTCAGCCGCTTGATCCCGACAATGAACAGGATCGACGCGCCGAGATACGCGACGGCAATCAGGTTCGCCGCCGTCATTGCTCCCTCTCGCTCTTGGTCTTGAACATCCCGAGCATTCGGTTGGTGACCAGGAATCCGCCAACCACGTTCACCGTCGCCAGAGCCACGGCCAAGGTTCCGAGGATCGAGGCCAGGTTCGTCTCTGGCGCGCCCGCGGCGATCAGGGCCCCGATAATCGCGATGCCGGAGATCGCGTTCGCCCCCGACATCAGCGGCGTATGCAGGGTCGGGGGCACCTTGGTGATGAGCTCGAAGCCCACGAACATGGCGAGAACGAAGATCGTGACGACCAGGATGAAGCTCGTTTCCATCACCCCTCCATATCGGCCCGCACGTCGTCGTGGATGATCTTTCCGTCTCGGGTGACGAGCGTGCCCCGCGTGAGCTCGTCCTCCATATCGATGTCGAGCGAGCCGTCGCTCGTGAGGTGCATCACGAAGTTCCGCACGTTGCGCGCGAACATCTGGCTCGCGTGGACCGGGACGGAGCTGGCCACGTTCTCCGGCCCGTGCACGCGAACACCGCCGTGGACGACGACCTGGCCCGGCTCCGTCAG
The DNA here is from genome assembly GCA_030624945.1 of Deltaproteobacteria bacterium. GTDB lineage: Bacteria > Myxococcota_A > UBA9160 > SZUA-336 > SZUA-336 > JAUXJB01. Next base: position 3,093 of record JAUXJB010000191.1, read on the forward strand.
CTCGCAGTTGCCGCCCTGATCCGCCGCCAGGTCCACGACCACGGCCCCGGGGTGCATCGCCTCGACCTGTTTGCGGGTGAGGAGAATCGGGGCCCGACGGCCGGGGACCAGCGCGCTGCAAATCACGACGTCCGCCTCGGCGATGTGTCGCGTGAGGAGCTCGCGCATTCGCTCCTGTTCCGACGCGGTCTGCGCTCTGGCGTATCCGCTCGCTTGCTCCGCATCCACCGCGATCGCCTCCTCCGCGACGAAACGCGCGCCGAGGCTCTCGACCTGCTCCCGGACGGCGGGCCGGATGTCGAAGGCCTCGACAACAGCGCCCAGGCGACGCGCCGTGGCGATCGCCTGAAGCCCCGCCACGCCGACACCGATCACCAACACGCGCGCGGGCTTCAGCGTTCCGGCGGCGGTCATCAGCATCGGCATCAGCTTCGGCAGGTCGTTCGCGGCGAGCAGCACGGCCTTGTAACCGGCAATCGTGCTCATCGAGCTCAGGACATCCTTGTCCTGAGCCAGCGTGGTGCGGGGCATCAGGTCGAGTGCGAAGCTCGTTACCCGCTTCGCTGCGAGGCGCTTTATCACATCCGGACTTTGGAACGGCTGGAGAACGGAGACGAGACAGCTCCCCTCGCGCAGCATGTCGGCTTCGTGCTTGCCCGTGTCGGGATGCTCCATCGGAGGGCGCACCTTGACCACCATGTCGGCACCCTCGTAGAGCTCCTGGATACTCACGATCCGAGCGCCGGCGGCCTCGAACTCCGCGTCGGGGAAGTCGCACTCCGGGGGAGCGTTCTCGA
>JAUXJB010000285.1 GCA_030624945.1 Deltaproteobacteria bacterium
ACGAGCAGGTGTCCTGCGAGACGACGTTGAGCTCGCGTACTCCCTCGCGCCCCAGTGCGCGCGCCTCTGCCACCACGGACTCGAGCGTCCGGCTCTGAAAGCGCCCTCGAATGCCGGGGATCGCGCAGAAGGCGCAGATTCGGTCGCAGCCCTCCGCGATCTTCACGTAGGCGCTGTGCCTGCTGCCGATCAACAGCCGCGGGCTCTGCTCGTCATAGAGATGCGTGCGGCCCGCGTCCACGTAGACCCCGCGTCCGCCGCCTTCGAGCACCTCGTCCAGGATCGGGGCGATGTGCTGGAACTCTCCCGTCCCCACGAAAGCATCCACCTCCGGGAGCTCTCTGGCCAGATCCCGCCCATAGCGCTGCGGGAGGCAGCCGGCAACGACCAGGGCCACGAGCTCTCCTTCCTGCTTCCGAGCGGCGAGTGAGAGGATGGCCTCGATCGATTCCTCCCTCGCCGCCTGGATGAACGAGCAGGTGTTGACCACGGCGACCTGCGCATCGGCCAGGTCCTCGGCGATGGTGTATCCGCCGAGGACGAGCGACCCGAGCATCACCTCGCTATCGACCTGATTCTTGGCGCATCCCAGGCTCTGGAAGTGAACGCTGGGCTTCTGCTGGAGGCGCGCCGCCACGCACAGAGGTTACCTTGTGGGACAGGCGCGGGCGAGGTGACCCGGAGACGATCCGCCCCCGTGCTACCCTGAGCGAATGCGAATCGGTGTCGTCAGCGACACGCACGACAACCTGACAAACGTCGCCAGGATCGTGGAGCTGTTCGATGCGGCGGGCGTCGAGCGGGTCGTCCACACAGGCGACATCACCCGGGCCGCAACCCTGGAGATTCTCGGCAGGCTCCAGGCGCCCCTGGTCGGCGTATACGGGAACAACGACAAGGAGCGCGAGGCGCTCGAGACCGCCGCCCGTGCCTCCGGCATTCGTCTGGTCGACCCTCCCCTTCGGCTGACCTGGCACGAGCGCACCCTCACCGTGGCTCACGATCCGCTGGCCATCCCGGGAGCCCTGCTCGAGGAGAGCGAGATCCTGCTGCACGGCCACACGCACCGCAGGGTGATCGAGCGCTCGAACGGCTGCCTCGTGTTCAACCCCGGCGAGTGCGCGGGGATCCTCGCAGGACGCAACGCCGTGGGAGTCCTCGATCTCGACAGCCTCACCGCCGAACTCCTGCACTTTTGAGCGTGAGGCGGGAGCTTCTCGAGATCGCAGACCGCATGCGGGCACTGGCCACCACGGGCCTGCACTACGGGGAGAGCCCCTTCGACCGCGAGCGATACGACGCGTTGCTCCGGCTCGCGGCGCGGCTCGCCGCCCTCGGACAGGGGGGCGACCCCGTACACATCGAGCAGCTGTACCGCGGTATGGACGAAGGCTACGTGACCCCCAAGCTCGATGTGCGTATGGCCGTCTTCCGGCAGGACCGCATCCTCCTGGTCCGCGAGCGCGCGGACGACCGCTGGGCGATGCCCGGAGGCTACGTCGACATCGGCGACAGCCCTTCCGAGGCGGCGATCCGGGAGACCGCGGAAGAGGCCGGTCTCGAGGTTCGCGCGCGCCGGTTGGTCGGGGTGTTCGATTGCCGGCTCCAACCGGAAACTCCGGCTCATCTGTTTCACATCCACAAGCTCATCTTCACGGGCGAGTCGCTGGACCCCAATGCACAGCCGGTTCCGGGCTGGGAAGTCAGCGACGCCCGCTTCCATCCCTTGAACGAGCTACCCGACCTGTCGCTCGGGCGGACCGTCCCGCTCCACATCCGCGAGGCGAAGCGCGTTGCGGCCGATCCCTCGGAGTTGCCCCATTTCGACTGAGGGTTGCGCTGCGAGACTCCCCTCACCACACCGCTCAGGTACCGAAACGCGAGACGTCTTGGCGAAGAGAACGCCGCAGTTCTCTCCTTCTTGTTGAGTCCCGGATAGCGGCCTTCTAACCTCGCGTACGCATGAGCAGTGAAGACCCCACGGTCCTCTCAGCCCACATACTCGTGGTCGAGGACGAGGCGCTGTGCCGCCGCTCTCTCGAGCGCGTCCTGAGGAGGATTGGCTGCACCGTTTCGACGGC
>JAUXJB010000134.1 GCA_030624945.1 Deltaproteobacteria bacterium
GTACGACTGATGATTTCGAGGGACTCCTCGATCCGATTGCGCTCGACAAGTGGATCCAGGCGCAGGATCTGCCCGGCTCCGGGCCCGTGACGGACATCGAGAAGCTGCCCGGCGGATCGCAGAACAATCTCTTCTTGCTCAGCCGAGGCGACGCGCGCATGGTTCTGCGGCGCCCGCCGCGCCATCTGCGACGCAACAGCAACAACACGATGCTTCGCGAAGCCCGCGTGCTCGGCGCACTGGCTGGTAGCGAGGTCCCGCATCCCCGCTTCTACGCCGTGTGCGATGACGAGAGCGTCATCGGAACCTGCTTCTACATCATGGAGCCGATCGAGGGCTTCACCCCGATGGGTCAGCTACCGGGCACCTACGCGACGGATCCCGCCTGGCGGCAGCGCCTGGCGTTCGAGATGGCCGAGGCCGCCGCAAAGCTCGGAGCGGTCGATCACGAGAAGGTAGGTCTTGCGGACTACGGCAAACCCGACAACTGGCTCGGTCGCCAGGTGGGTCGCTGGCGCAGCCAGCTCGAGGGGTACGGGGAGCTCAATGGGTACGAGGGTCCGGCAGACATGCCCAATGTCGACCAGGTCGGCAAATGGCTCGATTCCAACCTCCCCGCCGAGCATCGCATCGGGATCATTCACGGCGATCTGCAGTTCGCAAACGTCATGTTCGCTCCCGCTGAGCCGAAGCTCGCGGCGCTGATCGACTGGGAGCTCTCGACGCTGGGGGATCCGCTGCTGGACCTGGCGTGGATCCTCACCGCCTGGCACGAGGAGGGCGATCCGCCCGGCCGGGGAGAGAGCTTCCAGCCGTGGGACGGCGTGCCGACGCGTGCCGAGATGGTCCAGCGCTACGGGGAGGTGAGCGGCCGGGACATGGGCTCGATGCCCTGGTTCTTCGTGCTCGGCCTGTACAAGCTGGGAATCCTGCTCGAGGGGACCAAGGCCCGCGCGGACGCTGGCCAGGCCCCGGCGCAGACAGGCGAGAGTCTGCATCGCGTCGCGGTCTGGCTATTCGCCAAGGCGGACCAGGTCATCGCCAAAGGCGTGTGAGCGGCGACTCTCAACCTCTCCCGCGGAATACCGGCTCGCGTTTCTCTGCAAATGCGAGCATGGCCTCACGGCAGTCCTCGGTCATTCCGGTCATGACCTGCGTCCGGTTCTCGAGCTCGATCGCGGCTTCGAAGCTCGGCGCGTCGACGTTCGACCACACGACCCGCTTGGTCATCTCCAGGGCGAACGGGCTGTGGGCGGCGATGGTTCGAGCCATCTCGAGGGTGGTCTTGATGAGCTCGTCGTCGGGGACGACGCGGCTGACGATTCCCATCTGCAGCGCTTCTGCAGAGTCGACCGACCGGCCCGTGAGCATCACGTCGAAGGCGGCGCCGGTCCCGATCAGGCGCGGCAACAAGTAGCTCATGCCGCACTCGGCGCCGGAGAGGCCCAGGCGGATGGCCCCGTTGAGAAAGCGCGCCGATTCGGCCGCGATGCGAACCTCTGCGGCGAGCGCCAGCGCGAATCCGGCGCCGGCCGCCGGGCCGTTTATGGCGGCGATCACGGGCTGAGGCAGCACCCGCACGGCGGCGACCAGCCCCGAGAAGGTCTCCTGCGATTGAAGTCGGCTCTGGATCGACAGGGCGCTCTCGTCGCGCCGGGTCTCCGAAGCGTTCATCAGGTCGAGGCCCGCACAGAAGCCGCGACCCGCACCCGTGATCACCACGACCTGACACTCGGCGTCGTCGCGCAGCGCTGCCAGGGTCGCATGGAGCTCTGCGAGGAGTGCCGGGCTTATGGCGTTCAGCGCCCTGGGGCGGTTCAGGGTGCACAGCCGGACCCCGGATTCGGGAGACTCGACCTTCAACAACCGCGTGTCATCAGCCATCTTCTTGCCCCGATCGGTGTTGGCTACCGTCATGCTACCACGCGGCGCGGCAAACCCCGTAGAATGGCGGGCGTCCGATCCACATCCGGGTCGGACGCATCGATCGGTCAGGGGGCGTACGAATGGATCTGCGATTCAGTGAGGAGTACGAGGCGTACCGCTCGGAGGTGAAGGCCTTTCTGGCGGACAACTGGCCTCTCGAGGGGGAGGAGGCCAAGCTCACGCTCACCGAGCAGCAGGCCCGCTTCCGCGCGCGCGCCATCGGAGCCGGCTATCTCGCGCGAGCCATTCTCCGCAAGTACGGCGGCTCCGAGCAACCGGCCGACGTGCTCAAGGGGTTGATCATCCGCCAGGAGTTCGGGAAGGCGCAAGCGCCTCTGGACCCCGCGGGGAACGGACCGACCATGCTCGTGCCGACCCTCCTCGAGCATGGCACCGAGGAGCAGAAGGAGCGCATCATTCCGCCCACGATGAAGGGCGAGCTGGTCTTCTGCCAGGGTTACAGCGAGCCGGGCTCCGGCAGCGATCTCGCCTCGGTTCAGACCCGGGCGGAGCTCGTCGGGGACGAGTGGGTGATCAATGGCCAGAAGACCTGGACGAGCGGTGCCAAGCAGGCCGACATGATCTTCATGCTCTGCCGCAGTGAGCCCGACGCGCCAAAGCACGCGGGTATCTCGTACTTCATGGTCGACATGAGGCAACCCGGCGTCGACGTGCGCCCGCTCAAGCAGATGAGCGGCGACTCCCACTTCAACGAGGTCTTCTTCGACGATGCCCGCACGACCACCGACAATCTCGTCGGCAAACGAGGCGAGGGCTGGATCGTGTCGCGCTCGACACTGAAGCACGAGCGCAACACCGTCGGCAATGCGCAGGGCGTGGCCATGCTGTTCGAGAGGCTCGTGATGCTCGCGAAGAATGTCGACCTCGAGGGCCGACCGGCGATCCAGGACGCGACCGTACGGGAGCGCCTCGGCGAGATCGAGGGCTACGTTCGGTCCCACGAGTACTCCGGGTATCGTCAGCTCACTTGCGATGCGCGCAGGCAGGATCCCGGTCCCGTGGTCACCATGAACAAGCTCGTCGGAACGAACATCGGAAAGATGATGGGGAAACTCGGACTCGATCTGGTCGGCGACGGTGGGCTCAGCGCGCCCGCCTCGCGCTGGGGTGGGGATCCGCTCGTGAGCGGCTCCTGGGTGACCCAGTTCATGGGATCTCACGCTCAGGCGATAGCGGGCGGCACGTCCAATATCCAGCGCAACATCATAGGCGAGCGCGCGCTGGGTCTGCCGCGCGACTGGGCGGCACAATCGAGCAAGTAGCCCTCTGTGGACGACCCGAGAGAGCTGAGGTCGGAGGTCCCGCAGTGGTTCGCGGAGGCCATGCGCGTGCCGCGGGAAGAGGGGACGGTCGCTGTGGAGGGCTGCCCCATTCACTACTTCCGATGGGGCGACCCGGCGAGTCCCGGCCTGATCCTCTTGCACGGGGGACGCGCCCACGCGCGCTGCTTCGCGTTCGTCGCTCCGTTCCTTGCGAAGCAGTACCACGTGGTCGCCTACGACATGTCGGGCCTGGGCGATTCGGGCCGCCGCGAGGAGTACTCCCACGAGCTCCACGCTCGAGAGGTTCGGGCCGTCGCGCTCGCGACCGGGATGGTTGACGGGGGACGCAAGCCCTTTCTCGCGGGGCACAGCCGGGGTGCGGGCGTGGTGGCGACGGCCGCGCGGAACCATCCGGAGGAGGTGGGAGGCGTCATCAGCATCGACATCCCGATGGCGACACCGTCGTCGGAGAGACCGCACTCGGGGATGATGACCGGCTGGCTGCCGGGGGAGCGCCGGCCAAACAGGGTCTATCCCGACCTGGAGACGGCCATGGGGCGCTTCCGGCTCATACCGCCCCAGCCCTGCGAGAACGATTTTCTGATGGAGTACATGGCGCGTCACTCCCTCAGAGAGGTGGAGGGAGGCTGGACCTGGAAGTTCGATCCCGCCGTCGCCGCCTGGGGGAACGGAGGGCCTCGGGGGGATGGTGTCGATCGATCGGAGACTCTCGCGACCTTTCCCTGTCGCCTGGCGATCATTTACGGGGAGAAGAGTCCCTTCTTCGATCCCGCAAGCTCGCCACAGCTGGCGGACTCTCCCGACGGCACGATCCCGGTCGTCATGATCCCCGACGCGCACCACCACGTGATGATGGAGCAGCCGCTCGCCCTCACGACCGCCCTCAACGGAATCCTGAGTACCTGGCTGGCGGAGGACAGCTAGCGCGCTAGGAGCTCTCGTCCTTCTCGCTCACTCCGGCGGCGAATTGGGCGGCCGCGAACAGGAGGTCCTGTATCGGGGTATCCAGGCGGGTGAACCGAGCGGAGAATCCATCGGGGAACTGCTCTACGACTTCTCCCGTCACTTCCAGCATCTCGCCTTTTTCCACGATGCAGAAGAAGAGGGATACGACGGTTCCGGACTGCGGGACGACCGCCGAGGTGGCGATCCGGGCGCCCGACAGAGAGATGGTGTGGATGTAGCCCGTGCCTTCGAGGCGCCCGGAGGAGAATCGGACCTGGCCCGAGATGCGGGGAGCCGAGCGTCGTTTCGCTTCTTCGTTGTTACGACGCACCACTACCACCGGTGGCCAGGGTACCAGGACCTGCTCAGTCGGAGTCTCGCTTGTAGGAGAGCTCCTGCACGCGGGGCAGCGCCGTGCGCAGGATGCGGAGCGCCGCTATGTCGAGCTTGTGGAACCTCACCGCGAAGCCTCCGGTCTCCGTGTGACGCACGACCTGCGCCGATAGCTCCACCGATTCTGGCGACGATGGCAACCACAAGAAGAGCCGGATCTCTTCGCCCGGGAAAGGCTGGCCCGTGACGGCCTCGATCAGGGCCCCGGCGAGAGAAGCGTTCATCAGGCGGCCCTTGCCGTGGATCGATCCGCAGCGGAATTCCACCGGCAGACAGGCATCGTAACGTTCCGCAATCCTTCGCTCTCGTCTCATTTCGATCCCCGGTGGGCGCGTTGCACACTGCTGCCAGTTTGCGCGCACCTCTACGAGGGGACGGATCGGAAACTCTGGGGCCGATCTTGACGTACCGTGCGAGGTCCTGGGCCGACTACGCGGTTGCTGAGCCCCAGGCGCAGCGCTTCATATGACTTCTCGCTTGCGCAGCTCTGCGATCTCGCGGTGGTCGTAGCCCAGCTCCGCCAGGATCGCGTCGGTGTGCTCTCCCTTGCCTGGCGCGGCGAAGCGCATCCTTTGGGGCGTACGGGTCAGTGTGACGGGCTGTCCGACGATCTCGATCGTGCCGAGCTCGGGGTGCTCGACGGGTGTGGCGATGCCCAGGTGGCGCACCTGGGGATCGGCGAACGTCTGATCGATGCTGTTTATCGGTCCACAGGGCA
>JAUXJB010000048.1 GCA_030624945.1 Deltaproteobacteria bacterium
AGAGCCCGAGCTCTTTGCACCCGGCGGGCGGCGCCTGCGCGTCTCGCTGGCCCACGACGCGGAGTACGCCCTCGCCAGTGTCTGGCTGGAGAGGACTACCTCCCCCGAAGCTCGCCCAGCAGGACACTAGCGACCGCGGATGGACCAGAGCGACCTCCGCGAACGGGGCTGGCTCTGCCCGACAGGTCGGGAGATGGGGCGCGTCGACGCTTACGCGATCGAACGGGCCGGTATCCCCGCCTGCGTTCTGATGGAGGCCGCGGGTCGCGCGGTCGCCGAGGTCGTTCGCGAGCAGTTTGCGCAGGTGCGAAGACCCTTGGTCGCCTGCGGGGGTGGGAACAACGGCGGGGATGGCTTCGTGGTCGCGCGTCTCCTGCGCGAATGGGAGAGCGAGTGCCGCCCGGTCGTGATCTCCTTCGCGAGCCCCGACCGGCAGAGCGCGGAGGCCCGAGACAACCTCGAGCTTCTGCTCAACTCCGGCGTGGAGGTGACGGTAAAACCGGGGTCAGAAGAGATCTCTCGGCTAGCGGAAGGCTGCGACCTGCTGATCGATGCCGTGTTCGGCGTGGGTCTCTCGCGACCTGTCGAGGGAGTCCTGGGGGAGTGTTTGCGCGCCCTGGCCGAGACTGGCCTGCCCTGTGTGGCGATCGATCTGCCGTCGGGAATCTCGAGCGACACCGGCAGGCCGCTGGGCACCGAGCTGCCCGCCGACGTCATCGTCACGCTGGGGCTGCCCAAGCTCGGGCTCGTCCTGCAACCCCGGGCGGGCCAGATCTGGGTGGCGGACATCGGCCTCCCCGAGTTGGCGGTGGAGCACGCGGCCATCCGACAGTTCGTACTCACGGCGCGGGCGGCGGCGCGTCTCTTGCCAGTCCGGCCCCTCGACGGTCACAAAGGAACCTTCGGCCACGTCCTGGTCGTCGGGGGCTCCGAGGGCAAGACGGGAGCAGCCGTGCTCGCGGCCGAGGGGGCGCTGCGCGCAGGGGCGGGCCTCGTCACCGTGGGCGTTCCGCAGAGCCTCAACCGGATATTCGAGATCAAGTTGACCGAGGCGATGAGCCTTCCCTTCGCCGGCGCCTCCCCCTACCTGACGGAGGCTGCGCTCGCGACACTGGTCGAGGCAGCGAGGAGCCGAGACGCGCTCGTCTTTGGCCCGGGGATCGGGCTCGATCCTCGGACGGTATCGGCCGCTCGCGCCTTCCTGGCGGAGGTCGATGCCCCCGCCGTGGTGGATGCCGACGGGTTGAATGCCTTCGAGCCGGACCCGAGCGCGCTCGGCGCCGCGGGACCGAGGGTGCTGACGCCACATCCGGGCGAGGCAGCTCGCCTGCTGGGTCGCTCGAGTCGCGAGGTGCAGGCGGATCGCGCGGCTGCCGCGCGCGAGCTCGCAGCGCGCACGGGTGCGGTGGTGCTCCTGAAGGGCGCGCGCAGCATCACCGCTTCCCCCGACGGTGAGATCTGGATCAATCCTACGGGTGGTCCCGGTCTCGCCAGTGGCGGAACGGGGGATGTTCTGGCGGGCGTCATCGGGGCGCTACTGGCCCAGGGATTGTCACCGCTCGACGCCACACGTCTGGGCGCTTATCTGCACGGTCTCGCCGGCGATCTCGGTCCGGCGGTCGGCGGCCTCGCGGGTGAGGTAGCGGCGCGGATTCCCGCGGCCTGGCTCCGGCTCCAGAAGGCTGAGGTGGAGGATCGTGAGTCGGGATCGCTCACTCGTTTCCCGTAGCCCCGACGAGACGCGCCGGCTGGGCGCTCTCCTCGGAGAGCTGCTGGAGGGCGGGGATGTCGTCTCCGTCTCGGGAGAGCTGGGTGCGGGCAAGACATGCCTGGTGCAGGGCATCGCCCGGGGTCTCGGAGTGGATCCATCGGTTCCCATCACGAGCCCCACCTTTACACTGGTGGGCGAGTACCCGGGCCGGCTGGCGCTCCGGCATGCGGATTTCTACCGCGTGGAGAGCTACGCTCGCCTGGACGACGCGGGGTTCCAGGACCTGTTTGACGAGAGCGGAGTGCTCGTCGTCGAGTGGCCGGAGCTCTTTCCGGAGGCCCTCCCGCAGGAGCGGTTCGCGATTGCGATCGAGCTCGTCTCGGAGTGCGAGAGACGGGTTCGCTTCGGAGGCGTTGGACGGCGGGCGGCGCAGATCGAAAGGAGGATCCTCGAGCGATGGCGCTGATCGTCCAGAAATTTGGCGGCACATCCCTCGGGGACGTCGAGAGGATTCGTGAGGTCGCGGGCCGTGCGGTCGCCGCCCAGAAGGCGGGCAACGATGTCGTGGTCGTGGTCTCCGCGATGGGGACGGAGACCGACGCGCTGGTCGCGCTGGCCCACCAGGTATCGGACGCTCCGAATCCGAGGGAGTACGACGTCCTGGTGTCGACCGGCGAGCAGAAGACGGCAGCACTGCTCGCGATGGCGATTCAGGTGCTGGGGGTTCCGGCTCGCTCGCTGCTTGCCAGCCAGGTCAAGATCCACACCGACAACCGCCACGCGCAAGCACGGATTCAGCGCATCGACGGGGAGCTGATCCGAGGGGAACTCGAACGCGGGGCGGTCGTGGTGGTCCCAGGATTCCAGGGGATCTCGCCCGAGGGCAACATCACGACGATCGGTCGGGGCGGGTCCGATACCAGTGCCGTCGCGCTGGCCGCCGCACTCGGGGCGGACGTGTGCGAGATCCGAACCGACGTCGAGGGCGTATTCACGAGCGATCCCGGGCTGGTGCCCAACGCGCGCAAGCTCGCTCGCGTGTCCTACGACGAGATGCTCGAGATGGCGAGCCTCGGCGCGAAGATCCTACAGACGCGCTCGGTCAGGTTCGGCAAGCAGTACGGCGTGCCGATCCACGTACGCTCAAGCTTCAACGACAAGGAGGGAACCTGGGTGGTTCCAGAGAGCGAGATCATGGAGCGCCTGGTCGTATCGGGTGTCACCTACAACCGCGACGAGGCCAAGATCACCATATTCAGCGTGCCGGACGTTCCCGGCGTCGCCGCCCGCATATTCGTGCCGATGTCCGACGCGGGCGTCGTGGTGGACATCATCGTTCAGAACGTCTCGACGCGCGGCCACACCGACGTGACCTTTACCGTGGGGCGCTCGGATCTCACTCGCGCCCTTTCGCTTGCCGAGCGTCTGGCCGAGGAGCTCGGCGCGTCCGGAGTGGAGAGCAACGACTCGATTGCCAAGGTGTCTGTGGTGGGGCTGGGCATGAAGGACCACGCGGGGGTCGCCGCGACGATGTTCCAGGCCCTCTCCGACGAGGGGGTCAACATCGAGATGATCAACACCTCCGAGATCAAGATCTCCGTCGTCATCGAGGAGAAGTACACGGAGCTGGCCTGCCGTACGCTCCACGATGCATTCGAGCTCGACAAGATCGTAGCGCAGGAAGAGGTGCTCTGAGCGACCCTCCGAAGGTCCCGCAGCTACACAGAGCCCGAGCCTTGGTCTGGCTGGCCCTGGCGATCGCGACGCTGGTCGGCGTGGCCAGCCCTCCGGCTCCGCCAGAGCTCGCGGTGGTCGTCGGGCCGGCGGGCGAGTGTCGTTTGGCTGCCGTCGGTAGCGCTGCTCCCTGTCCGTGCCGCGATCTTCCGGCCAAGATCCGGCTGCTGCAAGGACTTCCCGTGCCCCTGAACAGGGCGAGCGAAGAAGATCTGCGGGCGGTCCCGGGGATAGGACCGGTCCGCGCGCGCGCCATCGTAGCAGAGCGCGGCCGCGGCGGTGCATTCGAATCGACTGCGGCGCTCGAACGCGTATGGGGCGTGGGGACCATCACCGCTCGGCGCTTGGGAGTATTCCTATTCGTGGGCGAGGCGGATCCGGCCTGCCATAGCTCCGTCGAGTCCGGGCGCCACGCACCGCAATAGCGCGTCACACGCGGTCTTGCCCGCCGGCGGTGCGACCGCCGGAGTGCGGAGCAGGCGGATATGCGCGATCCATTTTCGCCCATGAAGGCGTGGACGCAGGAGGTTCTGACTCGGCCCGTTGCAATCTGGCGACGCTCCTACACCGTGCGGTGCGTCGTCCGAACCGTTCGCGGTTTCTTTCGCGACGGCTGCCTGCTGCGCGCGTCGGCACTCACGTTCACGAGCTTGCTCGCACTGGTGCCGTTCCTCGCCGTGATCCTGGCGCTCCTCAAGGGAGCGGGCTTCGAGGCGTCCTTGCGGCCCTTCTTGCTCACGCGCGTGCCCGTTCTGGGAGAGGCGCTGGTCGATCAGCTCCTGGCCTACATCGACCGCACGAATGCCCAGGCAGTTGGAGGCATCGGATTCGCGGCCCTGCTCCTGGCCTCGTGGACGATGCTCGGCAACGTCGAGAACTCCCTGAACCACATCCTCGGGGTGCGCGAGCCGCGCGGCATCCTGCGGCGTTTCGGCGAGTACCTCGCCATGCTGATCGTCGGTAGCGCGATCCTCGTGCTCTCGACGCTGCTCCAGACCCTGGTCGGGAATCCCGAGCTCTTCGAGAAGGTGATCGGCCCCAACGCCGCGAGCGGTTTCTCGGGCGTGGCGCTCTCCATGCTGCCCTGGCTCAGCGCCTGGGTGGGCTTCGCCTTTCTGTACAGCTGGTTGCCCGCCATCCGACTGAGAGCCGATGCGCGCACGCTCGGGGCGTTCGTCGGCGGGACGCTGTTTCAGCTCGTGCAGCTCGGCTACATCGAGCTTCAGCTGGGCTTTGCGCGCCTTCACGTCATCTACGGAGCCCTGGCCCAGCTGCCCATCGTCTTGGTGTGGATCTACCTCTCCTGGGTCGTGGTCCTGCTCGGCGCGGAGCTCGCCCGCGCTTACTCCACGCGGCATGTGGCCAAGGATCCGGCCTTCGCAGCGAGCGAGGGCTCTCTGTCGTCCACCATCCTCGGCATGCTGGTGCTGCGCGCGGTCCTCGAGGCATTCCGGGTAGGCACCCCCACGCAGCGAGCAGACGAGCTGGCCGCGCGCTTTGATGTCACGGCCCATGCCGTTCGGGAGGCCGTCGAGCCACTCCTGGCGGCGGGGATCTTGGTGGAACCGGACGCCAACCACGGTTACCTGCCGGCCAGCTCGCCGGCGGCCATCTCCATCGAACGGGCGCTGCTCGCGTTCGGCCAGGACATCGTGTTGACCGAGGAGCTTGCTGTCTGAGGAGCGGCCTCCGACGATTCCAGCAGCTACCCTTTGGCCGGATGAGCCGGATCTATCTGGACTACAACGCCACCACGCCGCTGCGGCCGGAAGCGCTACAGGCGATGACCGAGGTGCTCGCGCACCACTTCGGAAATCCCTCGAGCGTGCACTGGGCGGGGGCCGAGGCACGCGAGGACGTCGATCGAGCTCGGAGCCAGGTGGCGGAGCTCATGGGCGTCGAGCCCGACGCGATCGTGTTCATGAGCTCCGCGACCGAGGCGAACAACACGGTGCTGCGGAATGCGGCACTCCAGGCACCCGCGGGCGGAGACCACATCGTAACTTGCGCGACCGAGCACCCCTCGATTCTCGAGTCCCTCGATGAGTTGCGCGAGCAGGGACTGCAAACGATCGTGCTGCCCGTGGGGCGCGACGGGCGGATCGATCCGGAACGCTTTCGGGACAGCCTGAACGAGCGGACACTCTTGGCCTCGATCATGTGGGCGAACAACGAGACGGGGATCGTCCAGCCGATCCCCGAGCTGGCCCGCATCGCGGCCGAGGCCGGAGTTCCCTTCCACACGGATGCGGTCCAGGCCTTGGGCAAGCGGCGCTTGTCGTTGGGGGAGCTACCGGTTGACTTTGCCTCGTTCTCCGCACACAAGCTCGGCGGACCCAAGGGCATCGGTGCCCTTTACGCCCGGCCCGGGGTGCGCTTCGCACCGTTGCTGCGCGGGGGGCCGCAGGAGTGGAACCGCAGGGCGGGAACCGAGAACGTGCCCGGGATCGTGGGCTTTGGCGCGGCCTGCGCCGCGGCGGCTCGCGATCTGGAGGAGCGGGCGCAACGCCTCGGGGCCCTCTGCGATCGACTGTGGGTCGGGCTCGAGGCCAAGGTTCCCGACATCCGCTGCAACAGCCCCCGCGAACATTCCCTCCCGCACACCCTGAACGTCTCCTTCGCCGGCGCCGATGGAGAGGCGCTGGTCGAGGCGTGCGACGTGGAGGAGATTGCCGTGGCGTCGGGTGCGGCCTGCCACTCGGGTTCCAGCGAGCCCTCGCACGTGCTGCTGGCCATGGGAGTGGCGATCGAGCTGGGAATGGGCGCCGTCCGCTTCAGCCTGGGTCCCGAGACCCGGGTCGAGGAGATCGACCGGGTCCTCGACGTGCTGCCGGGCATCGTGGAGTGCGTGCGCGGAGCGACCCGGGCCGAACGCGACACCAGGCAGAGCCTGCGCCGATGAGCGAGCGCTGGGTTGTCGCCATGAGCGGGGGAGTGGACTCGTCCGTCGCCGCGGCCCTGCTCTGTCGTGAGGGTCGCGAGGTCGTGGGGATCACCATGGACGTGGCGGATTCCACCTCACTCCGACAGCTGGCCTCTCACTCCAAGAAGTGTTGTGGCCTGCCGGACGCGGAGGATGCGCGCAGCGTCGCCCGATCGCTCGGCATCAAGCACTACGTGGCGAACTTCCGCCAGGTGTTCCGTGAAGCCGTGATCGAGCCGTTCGTCGATGACTATCTCGGGGGTCGGACACCGATCCCGTGTATCGCGTGCAACCGGGTCCTCAAGTTCGACATCCTGCTGCAGCGCTCGCGTGCGCTGGGCGGCCACGGGGTGGCGACCGGGCACTACGCTCGCATCGCGTCCGGACCCGCCGGGGAGCCGGCCCTGTTCCGGCCCCGCGATCGCGAGAAGGATCAGACCTACTTCCTGTTCGACCTGCCGTCGACCGTGCTCGGTTCGATCGCGTTTCCGCTGGGAGACCTCGAAAAGGCCGAGGTCCGCGAGATCGCGCGGGAGCTCGGCTTGGTGACGGCCGACAAGCCGGAGAGCCAGGGCATCTGCTTCATCCCGGACGGCGACGTGGGCTCGGCCCTCGCGCGTCTGCGCCCCGGACTAGAGCGTCGGACGGGCGAAGTCGTGGACGGGAACGGGCAGGGCCTGGGCGAGCACGCGGGAGCCGTGGGCTTCACGCTCGGCCAGCGCAAGGGCCTCGGCTTGCCAAACGGCCCCTGGTACGTGAGCGAGGTCGACCCCGCCCGAAATCGGGTGGTGGTCGAACGCGCAGAGCGCCTCCAGCGGCGCGAGGTGACGCTGTGCGGGACGACCTGGTTTGATGGTGCGGCGCCCAGCTCGTCGGTTCGCGTGCAGATCCGCCATCGCCAGCGAAGTGTGGAGGCCCGGATCGAGGCGGCGCCGGAGGGGGCGGCGCGGGTCATCCTCGCGGAGCCCGTCTGGGCCCCTTCCCCGGGCCAGGCGGCCGTGGTTTACGACTCGGACGATCGCCGGGTTCTGGGCGGAGGCTGGATCACTGGCTCCTCCTGAGGATCTAGGCGGGCTCGAACGGCGTCTGGGGCACCACTTCTCCCGCCGAGACCTGCTGGACCAGGCGCTGACCCACGGCTCGCGAGCGCACGAGCAGGGGGATCTGTCCGGCTCGAACGAGCGCCTCGAGTTCCTCGGAGATGCCGTGCTCGATCTGCTCATCTCCGAGCGGCTGATGGAGGTGCGTCCCGATGCCGACGAGGGGGCGCTGTCTCGCGCGCGGGCGGAGCTTGTGAACGCGCGCGCTCTGGCGAGACGAGCGCGCTTGCTCGACCTGGGAGGCTGGATCCGGCTCGGCAAGAGCGAGGAACGGAGCGGCGGTCGTGACAAGGAGTCGATTCTGGCAGCTCTGCTGGAGGCCGTTCTGGGAGCTCTGTACCTCGACGGTGGGCTGGATCCGGTTCGCGCGCTGATCGCGCGCGAGTTCGACGGCGACGTCGCGAAGGTCGCGAAGGCCGAGCGCCCGCTCGGCGACCCGAAGTCGCGCCTCCAGGAGCTGCTCCACGCTCGCAGCGGACCGGCGCCGGTATATGTCACGATAGGGGAGCTCGGGCCCCCGCACGCGCGCGAGTTCGACGTCGAGGTGCGGGTGGGGGACGAGACCCTCGGGAGGTCGCGAGCGGGCTCGAAGCGAGCTGCGGAGCAGGGTGCGGCCGAGCAGGCCCTGCGCGTGCTCGAGGAGGGCAGCGGGTGAGCCCGCCTGCCCCGACACACCGTTGTGGCGTCGTAGCGCTGTTGGGCCGTCCCAACGCCGGAAAGTCCACGCTCCTGAACGCGGTGCTCGGAGAGAAGATCTCGATCGCCGCGGCTCGCGCCCAGACCACGCGGAGTCCGCTGCTCGGGGTGCTGACCCTCCCCGAGGCGCAGATCCTGTTCCGCGACACGCCGGGCGTGAATCGGGGCCGCGCTCGCTTCAACGTGGCTCTCACCGAGACGGCACTGAAGACCGCCGAGGACGCCGACCTGCGCGTGATCCTGCTCGAGGCGACCGCCAGCTGGGACACTCCGGAAGAACGCCTGGCCCAGATTCCGGGGCCTTCCCTGCTCGTGCGTACGAAGTGTGATCTCGGGGAGGTCGCTCCCGTTGCCGACCCGGACCGATTCCAAGGTCTGCTCGAGGTCTCGGCCAGCACGGGACGCGGGCTTGGGAGCTTCGTAGAACGTGTGAGTTCCCTGTTGCCCGCCGGCCCCGCCCTCTATCCCGAGGATTTTCTGACCGACGCGCCGATGCGTTTTCTGGCGGCAGAGCTGATTCGCGAGGTGGTCTTCGAGACCTATCGAGAGGAGATCCCGTACGCGATTGCCGTCGAGATCGAGAGCTGGCAGGAGGCGGGCGGCCACCTGCGTCTCGCGGCGAACCTGCTGGTGGAGCGCGAGTCGCAGAAGGGAATCGTCGTCGGAGAGGGCGGGCGCATGCTGAAACAGGTGGGCTCGCAGGCTCGGCAGAAGATCGCGCAGCTCGCCGGGCAGCGGGTGCATCTCGACCTCTGGGTCAAGACCGACAAGAACTGGTCAAAGCGGCCTAAGCGCGCGAGACAGCTCGGCTATCTCTGATTGGCGGGCTGCCGGGGCTTCCGGTACGGTCTGCCCGTGCGCCCTGCGGGCGGGGCAGGGGGGCGCCGTTCCCTCAACTCGAGGCTCCGACGCGAGGTTTGCTCATGTCCGACGTCGTGATAGCTAGTGCGGTCCGAACCGCGATCGGTTCGTTTCAGGGGGCGTTCCGTACCCTCTCGGCATCGGATCTCGGTGCAGTCGTGGTCGGCGAGGCCGTCGCGCGCGCCGGCGCCCAGCCCGATCAGGTCGAGCGCGTGATCATGGGGAACGTGCTCTCCGCGGGTATGGGCCAGGCGCCCGCGCGCCAGACGGTCATCAAGGCCGGTCTGCCGGTGTCGGTTGGCGCCATCACGGTCAACAAGATGTGCGGCTCGGGACTCCAGGCGGTGATGTTCGCCCGCCGCGAGATCCTGGTCGGAGACGCGCAGGTGCTGGTTGCGGGCGGTATGGAGAGCATGACAAA
>JAUXJB010000066.1 GCA_030624945.1 Deltaproteobacteria bacterium
GCTTGGAGTCGATTCGCGAGCAGAAGTCGAACAGACTCTCGAAGGCGCCGTTCTCACGGCGATCTTCGATCATCACGTCGACCGCGCCCTCGCCCACGTTCTTGACTCCCGCCAGACCGAAGCGCACTTCCCGGCCGGATTCGGCGACGCTGAACGCGGCCTCGCTCTCATTCACGCTCGGCGGCAGAATCGTGATGCCGCGTCGGGCCGCATCCTTGAGGTAGCCGTCGAGCTTCCCCTGGTCTCGCCACTCGGCCGTCATGGCGGCGGCGTAGAACTCGGCGGGGAAATGCGCTTTCAGGTAGGCGGTCTGGTGGGTCAGCAGCGCGTAAGCCACCGCATGCGCCTTACCAAAGCCGTAGCCCGAGAACTCGAAGATCAGGTCGAAGAGCTGGTTCGCCTTGTGCTTGGGGTGACCGTTTCGGACGGCCCCCTCGACAAACTTGACCCGCTGGTTCTCCATCTCCTCGGGGATCTTCTTGCCCATGGCCTTGCGCAAGAGGTCGCCCTCGCCCAGCGAGTAGCCGGCAATCTTGTTGGCGATCTGGAGGACCTGGTCCTGGTAGAGGATGACCCCGTAGGTCTCCGCCAGCACCTCCTCGAGCTCCGGCAGCATGTAGCTGGACGAACGCCGGCCATGTCGTACCTCGACGAACTCCTCCACCATCCCGGATTGCAGTGGCCCCGGGCGGTACAGCGCCAGAATGGGAATGAGGTCGCGCAAGTTCTTCGGCTGCAGCTTGCGCACCAGCTCTGAACAGCCGGAGGACTCCACCTGGAAGATCCCGTAGGTGCCCGCCCTGCAGAGCAGCTCATAGGTGCGTGCATCCGCCAGGTCGGTCTGCGTGATGTCGAACGCGGGGTCGTAACGCGCACGCACGCGCTCCACCACGTCGTGGATGATCGTCAGGGTTCGCAGCCCTAGCAGATCGAACTTTACCAGGCCCACTTCTTCGGCAGCACGAACGTCGAACTGGACGACGACCTCCTTCGAGCGGGGGTCGCGGTAGAGCGGTGCCACCTCGAGCAGAGGCTTGGAGGAGATGACGATCCCGCCGGGATGCCTGCCGGGATTGCGGATCTGGCCCTCGAGGGACAGCGCCAGCTCCAGGAGCTCCTTGACCTGGGGCTGCCGGTCGCGCAGCTCGCGCAGCTCCCTCGACTGCGTCAGTGCCTCTGACAGCTTGATCCCGAGCGTGTCGGGGAGCAGCTTGGCCACGCGATCGACATCGGCAAAGGGCATGCCGAGCACGCGCCCGCAGTCCCGCACGGCCGCCTTGGCCTGCATCGTGCCGAAGGTGACGATTCCGGCGACCCGGAGTCCCTCGTCTCCCTGCCCGTTGTACTTGTCCTCGACGTAGCGCATCACCTCGCTGCGCCGGTTCATGCAGAAGTCGATGTCGACGTCGGGCATCGAGGGGCGCTCGGGGTTGAGGAATCGCTCGAAGGCAATCCCGTACTCGACTGGATCGACGTCGGCGATCCGCAGCGCATAGCCCGCGAGTGAGCCCGCAGCGGACCCCCGGCTGCCGACCGGAATCCCCCGTTCCCGCGCGAAGCGGATCATGTCCCAGACGATCAGGAAATAACCGGCGTAGCCCTTGCCGATGATCACCTCGAGCTCGTACCGGACACGCTCCTCGTAGGCCGCGTGCCGCTCCCCCAAGGGTTCGGCCGGGTCGAGACCCAGCCGCTCCTTCAGCCCCGCGATGACCAGGCGGCGCAGGTAGCCGTCGGCGCTCTGTCCGGCCGGCACCTGGAATTCGGGCAGCAAAGCCTGTCCGGTTTCGAGCTGGAAGTTGCAGCGCTCGGCCAGCTCGACGGAGTTGGTGACCGCCTCGGGGCAGTCGTGAAAGACGCTCAGCATCTCGTCGGCGTCCTTGACGTAGAAGCCCTCGCCATCGAAGCGGAAGCGCTGGGGATCGTCCAGCGTCTTGCCGGTCTGCACGCACAGGAGCGCCTCGTGCGAGTGGGCGTCGTTGCAGGCCAGGTAGTGGCAATCGTTGGTGGCGAGTGGCGGGAGACCGAGGTCCCTCCGCATGCCCAGAAGCTCTTCATTCACGCGGGCCTGGTCTGCCAGTCCGTGGCGTTGGAGCTCGAGGTAGAAGCGATCCTTGAAGATCCGGGAGTAGCTCTCGACGAGCTGCCAGGCCTCCGGGATGCGACCGCTGACGATTGCCTGGGGGATCGCTCCCGAGAGGCAGCCGGAGGTCGCGATCAACCCCTCGTTGTGCTCGCGCAGCAGCTCGAGATCAACGCGCGGCTTGTAGTAGAAGCCCTCGAGGAACCCCTTCGAGACCAGCTTGATCAGATTCCGATAGCCGCGCTCGTCCATCGCGAGCAGGATCATGTGGTTGATCCCGTTGAATCCGCCCGTCGAGGCGTCCTTCTCGAAACGGGAGCCCTGGGCGACGTAGACCTCGCAGCCGATGACCGGCTTGATGCCGACTCGCCGGCACTGCTCCTGAAACTCCACCGCTCCGAACATGTTCCCGTGATCGGTCATGGCCACGGCGGGCATTCCGAGCGCGGCGCAGCGCTCGACCAGCGCGGGAATCGGGATGGCACCGTCGAGGATCGAGTACTGCGTGTGAAGGTGCAGATGCGCAAACTTCGACAAGGCGTTCCCCCCCACAGGACGCGTCGATGATAGCGACGGGCCTACTCCCACTCAATCGTGGCAGGAGGCTTGCTGGATATGTCGTAGACGACCCGGTTCACGCCGGGCACTTCGTTGATCAGGCGGTTGGAGATGGCGCCAAGGAGCTCCGGCGGCAGCGGCGCCCAGTCGGCCGTCATCGCGTCGCGTGAGGTCACGCAGCGAATCGCGATCACGTGCTCGTAGGTTCGCGCATCGCCCATGACCCCGACCGCACGCACCGGGAGGAAGACCGCGAAGGCCTGCCAGAGCTTCTCGTACCAGCCTGCCCGGCGGATCTCCTCCAAGACGATGCGGTCCGACTCGCGCAGGATCGCCAGGCGCTCCTCTGTCACCTCGCCCAGCATCCGGATGGCCAGACCGGGCCCGGGGAACGGGTGGCGGCGCGAGAGCTCGCGGGGTACGCCCAGCCGGTCGGCGACCTCGCGCACCTCGTCCTTGAAGAGCTCGCGCAGAGGTTCGAGCACCTCGAGGCTCATATGCTCCGGCAGGCCGCCCACGTTGTGGTGGGTCTTGATCGTCGCGGAGGGTCCCCAGACGGAGATGGACTCGATCACGTCCGGGTAGAGCGTTCCCTGCGCCAAGAACTTGCCGTTGGGGATCCGAGCCGCCGCGCGCTCGAAAGCCTCGATGAACGTGTGGCCGATGACCACACGCTTCTTCTCGGGATCCTCGATCCCGCGCAGCCTGCGCAAGAACAGCTCGGACTCGTCGATCACCTTCAGCGGGATCTCGAGCTGCCGCTCGAAGATGTGACGGACCTCGTCGATCTCGCCCGTGCGGAGCAAGCCGTTGTCCACGCTGAAACAGTGGAGCTGATCGCCGATCGCCCGGTGGAGGAGCACCGCCACGACGGTCGAATCGACCCCGCCCGAGACTCCGCAGATCACGCTGGCCCCGCCGATCCGGGCGCGGAGCTCCGAGATCTGGGAATCGATGAACTCCTCCATCGACCAGCTACCCGCAAGCCCCGCGATCTGACGGAGGAAGTTCTGTAGGATGCGGCTGCCGGCTTCGGTGTGGGCCACCTCGGGATGAAACTGCAGCCCGTAGATGCTCCGCGCCCTGTCCCGCACGGCCGCGAACGGGCTGTTCGACGAGGTGCCCAGGACCTCGAATCCACGCGGGAGGCGCACGACCCGATCGCCGTGGCTCATCCAGACCACGCTCTTGGAGGGAACGCCCTCGAACAGGGGATCCGGGACGGCGACGGCCAGCTCGGCACGGCCGTATTCCTGCTCGGAGGCCGTCTCGACCAGCCCCCCGAAGTGCTGGACCAACAGCTGCATGCCGTAGCAGATTCCCAGAATCGGCACGCCCAGATCGAGGAGCGCCTCGTCGAAGGGCGGAGCGTCGTCCCGCATCACGCTGGCGGGTCCGCCAGAGAGGATCAGAGCCCGCGGCCCGAGGTCCCGAACCCGCTCGGGCTCGACCCAGGCGGGCATCACCTCGCAGTAGACGTGCTGCTCGCGAATCCGGCGGGCGATGAGCTGCGTGTACTGCGACCCGAAGTCGACGATGGCGACCCGTTCGGAGGGCTTCACCCTAGTGTCCTGTTCCGGGAGTGCGCTCGCATTCTCGGCGGCCGATGCATCCGCGCGCGCGGCGTTGCGCTCGCTCGACGAATCTACGGATTCGCCTCCCTCGCGCGCCTTGCGAGCCCGGCGCCTCGACCGCGAGAATTGCGTCGGAACTCCCGGAACAGAACACTAGTCGTCGAGCCAGTAGTTGGGGGGTTCTTCGGTGATGATGACGTCGTGCGGGTGCGACTCGCGCAGGCCGGCGGCCGTGATCCGCAGGAAGCGCGCGCGCTCGACGAGCTCCTCCAGGTTGGCAGCGCCGACGAGACCCAGCCCGGAACGGACCCCGCCCAGCAGCTGGTAGATGCTGTTGGAGAGCGGACCCCGATGCGCCACGCGCGCTTCCACCCCCTCGGGCACCAGCTTCGCAGCCTCTTCCACATCCTCCTGGAAGTAGCGGTCCCGGGCCCCTTGGCGCATGGCCGAGAGCGAGCCCATCGCCCGGTATACCTTGTAGGAACGTCCACCTTGCAGCACGACGTCGCCCGGACTCTCGTCGGTACCGGCAAACAGCGACCCGATCATCACACAGCTCGCTCCCGCGGCGAGAGCCTTGGTGATGTCCCCGGAGTACTTGATCCCCCCGTCGGCAATCAGCGGGATCCCGTGCCGCTTGCAGACCTCCGCAGCATCCAGGATCGCTGTGAGCTGCGGGATCCCGACACCCGTAATGACTCGCGTCGTGCAGATCGAGCCCGGACCTACGCCGCAGCGCACGGCGGCGACCTTCGCCTTGATCAGGGCCTCGGCGCCCTCGGCGGTCGCGATATTTCCCCCGATGATCTCGGTATCGGGGAACGTCGAGTGCAGCTCATCGAGCGTGCGCAGGACCGCCTCCGCGTGGCCGTGTGAGGAGTCGACCAGAAGGACGTCCGCCCCCGCCGCGATCAGGGCCTGGGCCCGCTCCTGGCCGTCGCGTCCGACACCCACCGCTCCGCCCACCCGCAGCCGACCGAGCGCATCCTTGTTCGCGTGGGGGAACCGCTGGGCTTTCTCGATGTCCTTGATCGTGATCAGTCCACGGAGGTTGCCCACATCATCGGTCACCAGCAGCTTCTCGATGCGATTCTCGTGAAGGAGCTCCTTGGCACGCTCGAGCGTGACGCCGAGCTTGACCGTGATGAGCGCTTCCCCGCTGGTCATGATGGTCGAGACGGGGCGGTCGAGCTCCTTCACGAAGCGCAGATCGCGATTGGTGACGATCCCGACCAGCTTCTCGCCACGCACGACGGGGAGGCCCGAGATCCGATTCCGGTGCATGATGTCGAGCGCCTCGTGGATGGCCTCCTCGGGCTCCAGCGTGATGGGATCGACTATCAATCCCGACTCGGAGCGCTTGACCTTGGCGAGCTCCGCCGCCTGCGCTTCGATCCCGAGGTTCTTGTGGACGAAGCCGAGCCCGCCCTCCCGGGCCATGGTGATGGCCGTCCGGTGCTCGGTGACCGTGTCCATCGGCGAGGAGACGATCGGTGCCGTGAGGCGGATGTCCTCCGTGAGGCGCGAGGACAGGTCAACCTCGTTGGGGTGGACCGACGAGGCTCCGGGCACGAGTAGGACGTCGTCGAAGGTCAGGCCGTCTCGAAGCTGGGCCTGTGGCAACGGGGCGCCTCCAGAATGCGTTGGAGGCGCAAGTTAGGGGGACACCGCAGCGTCGTCAAGCGCCCCTAGAGAGGACTGTCTCGCCGATCGGAGACCGTGCAGCGCAGGAAGCCGGCAAACGCGCGCAGGACCCCCTCCTGCAGCGCGAGAGCGACCGAGGGGGTGTCGGAGCAGAGGCGCAAATACGCAGTGCGCGTAAGGGTGAAGAGCTGCGTCTTGCCGATCGCGTAGGCATCGCACTGCCGGTTCCCGACGATCGCCAGACTCGCCGCGCCGAGCGATTCGCCGGCGTGGAGCTCGCCTAGCTCACGTCCGTTGAGCTCGAGGCGCACCCCTCCCTCGCAGATCAGATGGAGCTCGGACGCCTCGTCGCGGCAGTGGAAGAGCGCCTGGTCGGGCTCGAGCGTGGATTCGCTCAGGGCGTCCCCGAGGGCCTCGCGCTGCTCCTCGCTCAGCTCCTCCAGGAGCTCGAACTTTCCGAGATCGACGCTCATGGCAAGAGCCTCGCAAACAGGCCGCGTAGGAACTCGAGTCGCTCTCGACCCGTTGCGCGTGGCAAGACGGAGACGCTTGGAGCGGCGAGCTCGGGCTCCTCCCCGGCTTCCTCCCGCACCAGGTGCAGCACGGCTCCCGAGGGGGGCATGAGCCCAGAGAGTTCCGATTCGATCCGCCGCCGATCCTCCTCGCAAGCGCGAGCGGAGAGGACGATCGCGCCCAACATCCCGTAGCCAATGACTTCCAGAAGGGGCGCGTAGGAGGCCTCGGCCGGCAGGGCGATCAGCCGCAGGCTGAGCCCATCGCCGAGCGGGAAGTGACCGAGATTCCCAGCGGGGCGCGGCTCCCGCGCCATGCGGGGGTCGGGCGAGAAGTCGTCGGACTCGGCGAGGGCCGCCCGGAAGTCCTCGAGCAGTGCCCGATCGCCACACAGGACCGGCACCTTGATGACGCTGCCGCCACGCGGACGAACGGCCGAGGACCACTCCCGCAGGCGGCGAACTTCGAGCTCCGAGAAGATCTTGCCCTCGCCCTCGGCGAGGCCATCCTCGGAGAGCCCGCTGGGCCTCTCGACGGTGAGGATGCCGCGCCCGAGCAGGTCGGACAGCGCGCACAGGACCTGGTAGTCGGGCAGCCTGCAGTGGTCGACGATCTCGCTCACCCGCTGGTAGGTGCCGACGGCCCCGATCATCTCCCGGACACCCGCATGCGAGATCGCCGCGATCTCCTCGGGCTTGGCGAGCACACGCAGGCGGGAGATGCCGGCGGGCAAGTCGCCTCGGTTCCGCTCGAGCTCGTCTTTCTGGCGCATGCCCTCGAGCAGGAGGGTGCGCGTCGGCGCCTGGATACGCGGGGCGCCAGGGCTGTCACCGGGCATGAACTCGAATCGCCCATCGCGCCAGGTCAGCATTCGATAGAGAGCCTTCTCTCGGGTGATCGCGGTGCCGTCGGCCAGAGGGATGGTCGCATCGATCACCTGGCCGCCCCGCACGAGCACGGCGCCGGAGCGTTTTCCGCTGGTGTGCACCACGCGTAGCGCTCCCGTCTTCCGGTTCATCTGGAAGATCTGCAGCAGGTCGGCCAGCGAGATCTGTGTCAGCTTTCCCGAGATCTCGCTGTCGGAGGGCGACGAACCGAAGCGGGTGTTCCGTTCCAAGGCCGCGTCGACGTGGTGAAGCACGTCCTCCACGAGCCAGGGGCTCAGAACCGTGACGTCACGGGGATCCATGGCGATGGGAGCATCGAACTCGTCTTCCACCAGGAAGACAAAGCCAACCCCTCGGGTGCGAGGGTTCCCGCGCAGGATCTCGGCCAGCCGAATGGCATCGATGATGGGCAGCTCGATCGGGCAGATCACCATGTCCGGCACGTGCTCCAGGGCCAGCTCGAGTGCCGCGGCACCGTGGGACGCGTTCTCCACGACCAGACCGCGGGCGATACAGGCCTCGGCGATGCCCTTGGCACGCGCGTGGTCGTCGTCGGCGATCAGAGTGCGCACGCTGAGGCCCTCATTCCGAAGCCGACTTCCGCGCGCAGGCGAAAGGTCATGTGCTCGACGAGCAGCTGGTCCGACGAGTGGAAGACGGGCCGCATGCCATCGTCTTCTGGAGGCCAGGCGACCAGCGCGTAGGGCGGAGCCTCGCCAAAGCGCACGA
>JAUXJB010000021.1 GCA_030624945.1 Deltaproteobacteria bacterium
AGATACATCAGCCCGATCCCGATCAAGATGAGAACCGGCAGGGATATCGGGCCTTGCGTCAACCCCGACATCAGTTCCTTCAGGTCCGGCATGGGATGCTCCTTCCGAATCCGCGTATCCGAGAGACCGCAGCTCGAAACGTCGTGTCAGCGACTTTTAACAGCGCATCTGTCGGCATTTGGCGGGATTAACTTGTGATCGGCAACGAAGGGCTCAATCCCGCGCCAGGCGGGCTGTCGCGCCGACGCGTTCCCGCCCCCAGCGAGTCATCTAGGCCAGGTCATCATCTCTGCGGCTGTACTTGAGCTGACTTTGTGATGCGTCAGCGAGCTCTTTCTCGCGGCACTCCGCGAGATGATCTCGGAGAAAGTGAACCAGCGCCTCGCAGTTCTCGGCAGAGCGCTCGATCCCTTTGCGGTTTCGAAAGTTGACCGGAAGGACGTTCGAGAATTTTTCGGCGCCGTCTACAGTGATGACCACCTTCGCGTTTTCCCCGTCCTTGCCGTAGTGGAACGTGAAGTTGAGCGTTGCCACGCCCTGGCGGCGCCGATCGATGTGGTCCTCGCGATGCCGCACTTCCAGGTCGTGCTCGTGCGCCAGGACTTCGACCAATGCCTTCTCAAACCGAAGCTCGAGCTCGTCCCGTCGTTCGCTCACGCTGCCTCCCGATTCCATGCTTTGCACGCCTCTGCGCGCGTGCCTTCCCCTTCCACTGGTGGCTCTTTCGGCCCGGGCCCATTCAAGTCTGAGCCCGGATGTCCCGGCTGGGCTCACTCGGCGGCAGCGAGGGGCTCGGTGTTGCCGAGGGCACAGCGGTTCCGGCCCGCGCGTCCCGCGGTCCGACCGGTCGCCCGGTCGGGTAAGCTGTGCTCGAGCCATTCCGGAGAGAGCAAGAGCATGAGCCAACCCCAGGTCTTCTCGGGCAACCCGCTCGACAGGGCGAGCAGCGAGCGACGCGACCGCGGCTGGATCGCGGAGCAGCTCGAGCGCGAGGAGAGCCGTTTCCTGCCCTACTGGCGCCTCAGCGTCCTGGTAAAGACGGGCATCCCTCGAGAACTCGGCTGGGCGCGCAACGATCTCTGTGACAACAAGGCTCCCGGCAGCGAGGTCGTGCTCCTGGGACTGCGGGAGGGGGTCGCACACTTCGCACTCGACGTCTCGGGTCTCGAGAAGCCGGAAGTCGCCCTGGGTCTCTCGGGTCTGGCGCGCTTCGAAGAGGTTCGCGCGGTGGCAACCCAGCTTTCCGCACCGGAGTGCGCGATCGCCGCGCAGGGTCGCGCGCTGCTCGATTGGCACGCCCGCCATCGGTTCTGCGCAGTCTGCGGGGCCAAGACCACGGCGGGTCTGGGCGGCTTGATGCGCGAGTGCGACGAGTGCGACGCCGAGCACTTCCCGCGCACGGATCCGGTGGTGATCATGGTGGTCTGCAGCGAGGACACCTGCCTGCTCGGCCGCCAGGCGGCCTGGCCCCCCGATATGTACTCGGCCCTGGCCGGCTTCGTGGATCAGGACGAGACGATCGAGGAGGCGGTGCGGCGCGAGGTCTTCGAGGAGACGAATGTTCGTGTTGGCCGCGTCCGCTACTACGCGTCGCAGCCCTGGCCCTTCCCGTCTTCGCTGATGATCGGCTGTCTGGCGGAGGCCGAGACCCGCGAGATCTCCGTGGACCCGGAAGAGCTCCAGAGCGCCCGCTGGTTCTCGCGCGAGGAGGTTGCCAAGGCCCTGGCCGAGCCCGGAGGCGGAGGGCTCACCGTGCCACCTCCGATGGCCATCGCACACCATCTGATGCGGGCCTGGGCGGACGGCGAGGGCGTCTAGCCAGCTCCCCCCGGGGTCAGAGGCCCAGTCTCGGGATCTCGATCCTGGGACAGCGGTCCATCACGACGCGCAGCCCCGCGCGCTCCGCCCGGCTCGCGGCCGACGGGTTGATCACGCCGAGCTGCATCCACACCGCCTTCGCCCCCACCTCGATGGCCTGATCGATCGCGTTCCCCGCGGCCTCGGAGTTGCGAAAGATGTCCACGAGATCGATCGCGGTGGGAACGTCCGCGAGGCTCGGGTAGACGGTCTCGCCCAGGATCTCCTCGTCTTGCGCGTGCGGGTTGACGGGAATGGTTCGATAGCCGCGTTCCTGCAGGTAGCGCATGACGTCGTGGCTATCGCGCTCCGGGCGCGGACTCGCCCCGACCACCGCGATCACGCGGCTCCCGGTCAGGATCTCGCGGATCTCGGCATCGGAGTTCATGAGACCTCGTCTCCCGTTCCCCGGGAGCTGGCGATGATCTCCGCGGCCCCGCGCAGGTCGTTCGCGCTCGGGCTCTGGTAGACGCGCAGGCCGAACAGCGGGACGACCGCCAGGATGTGGTCGAAGATGTCGGCCTGAATGGCCTCGTAGTTCGCCCAAACCTGATCGTTGCTGAAGACGTAGATCTGGATTGGCAAGCCCCTCTCGGTCGGCGCGAGCTGCCGAATGAGAAAGGTCATGTCCTTCTGGATCTTCGGGTGCCTGTGCAGGTACTCCTCGACGTAGGCGCGAAAGGTCCCGATGTTCGTGAGCCTGCGGCCGTTGATCGGCTGCGAGGTGTCCGCGCCTGTTTGCCGGTTGTACTCGTCGATCTCGGCTTGCTTCGCACGCACATAGTCCTTCATATATTCGAACTTCTCGAAGTGCCCGAGGGTCTCCTCGTCGCAGAATGCGATCGTGCTCATGTCGATGTAGAGCGCCCGCTTGATTCGCCGCCCTCCCGATTCCTGCATCCCGCGCCAGTTCTTGAACGAGTGCGAGATCAGCGCTTGTGTCGGGATCGTGGAGATGGTCTTGTCCCAGTTCTGAACCTTGATGGTATGCAACGAGAGCTCGATCACGTCACCGTCGGCGCCGTAGTCCGGCATCTCGATCCAGTCGCCGATGTGGATCATGTTGTTGCCCGCGAGCTGCACGCTCGCGACGAATCCGAGGATCGAGTCGCGGAAGACCAGGAGGAGCACTGCACTCATCGCACCGAGCCCCGTGAGTAGCCCCCACGGCTCCCGCTCGAGCAGCGTGGCGATAGCGAAGATGGCGCCCACCATGTAGAGGACGATCTTGGCGAGCTGGACGTATCCGCCGATCGGCGCCTCTCGGGCGCTCCCGTGTGACTCGTAGATGTCCGATCCCGCGTCCAGGAGCGACTCCGCGACGCGGATCGACACCATGATCATGTAGACGAACGCCAGGCGTCCGACCCACGTCTCGAACTCTCCAAACGCGGGGGCGAACAGGTAGATCACCATCGCGGGTGCCAGGCTGGCCAGCCGCCGGAAGACGCTGTGTTTGATCAGGGAGTCGTCCCAATCGGTGCTGGTGCGCGTGATCACGTGGGAGATGCCCCGGACCAGAAGAGCGCGTGTCACGAGGTTCGCTAGCCAGCTCAGCGCTACGACGCCCGACACCAAAGTGAGATAAGAGATCGCGGTGCCGGCCGTCTCTGGAAGTCCGAGGCCGACCAGAAGCTCTCTCAGCGAGTCAAGCATGGCATCTCCCTTTAGAGCAGGGGTGATCTTGCCGAAAGGCACAGCGATGCGCATCGTTCCTTCCATCCTGCTGCTGGATGACGGCGAGCTCGAGCTCCCGCGCGCCGTGCTCGGAGAGCTGGGCGCGGACTTCGCCCACTTGAAGGGAGGCGAGATCGGCGGCGCGGTCGCGTCGCCACGGCACCTGCTTGTCACCTCCCTGAGGCGCGCCCGAGAGATCCCGGCCTTCGAGCATCCGCCCGGCGAGATCCTGGATCCGACTTGGGTCTGCGTGGCCGACGAAGACTTTCGCCCGCTGCGCGAACAGCTCCGAGATCTCGGTATCCACTACATGGTCGACGCGGAACTCGATCCGGAGTCCATGCGCCTATTTTTCCTGCAGCTGCTGGGCCCCGGCGAGGGAGCTGACGGCGAAGAGAGCGCGGCATCCGCGCAGGAATCCGTCGATGAGCGGCGCACCTACCCGCGCCGGGCGTACCGGCAGAAGCTCTGGGCCGTGGGAGCCGAGGACGTCTCGGTCGTTCTGGGGCACGATCTGTCGCTGACGGGCATACGCGTCGAGGGCGATCCGCGCCTCGCTGTCGGGGATCGCGTCGAGCTCGCGCTGTACGGCGACGCCCAGGGAGAGCCCCTGACGGTCGAGGCCATGGCGGTGCGCGAGGAGACCAGCCGCGGCCTCGCACTCCGCTTTGTGAACCTCACACCTCCGCAAACCGAGCGCCTGCAGGCCATGCTCGAGACACTCCCCCCGCTGGAGTCCCTCCAGGACGACAACCCCGCCGGCCTGGTCGTCTCGAAGCTCCTCCGCCGATCTGACTAGAGGGCCAGGCTACCGGCCCGAACTCGCGCACCGTAGCGAACGGGTTGCGCTTGCGGCACGTTCTCTAAGACCCCGAGAGATCGGAGTAGAAGATGCGGAGCGTTTGCTCCGTGTACTCGGGACCCCTACCGCCCCAGCGGGCCTCGAGGTCTGCGAGGGGGTTCTCGGCGATCAGTTCCTCGACGGATTTCCCCTCGGCAATGGCTGCGCGCACGCGGTCTTGCAGCACTACAAGCATGGAGCGGTATTCGAGGAGCTGCGATCGGTCCATCAGCGATCCGTGACCGGGGATGATCTTCGTATTCTCGCCCGCGATGGCCAGACCGCGGTCGGTGGCCGTGATCATCCCTTCGATTGATCCTCCGCTGTCGAGATCGACGAATGGGTACGAGCTGCTGCGGACGAGGTCTCCCATGTGCACGACGTCCGAGCCCGTGAAGTGCACGATCGCATCGCCGTCCGTGTGCGCGGGTGGGACGTGAGAGACGGTGACGGCCTCTCCGTTCAGGTGCAGCGTCACCGTGTCGTTGAAGGTGATCACGGGAAGGGCCGCGGGAGGTGCTGGCGCCACCTCTCGATTGAATGCGCTCAGGAATTGGCGGACGCTCATGCGCTGCCGCACGCTGTCGTGTGCGATGATCACGCTGCCGGCCTTTCCGAAGTTCTCGTTGCCGCCGGTGTGATCTCCGTGCAGGTGCGTGTTGATCACGAAGCGAACGGGTCGCTCGCTTAGCGCGGTGATGGCAGCGCGTATCTTCTCGGTGAGGGGGGCAAACTGGTCGTCCACCAGGAAGACGCCATCGTCGCCTGCGCTGACCGCGATGTTCCCGCCAGCGCCCACTAGCATGTAGATTCTCTCGGCGAGTTGCGTGGTTTGAATATCGACGCTGTCGAAATCCTGGGAACGCGCGTCGGAGCCGAGCAGCGACGCGCCTATTGCGACGACGGCAACCAGAGCTGAGCGAGCGGAGCACATGCGCCGAGCATCTCACGGCGTTCCCCCAGGTGACAAGCCTGGGTCGGCGCGTCATCCTGGGGGCGACGTGTCGGCCTCCCTCATTCAGAACCGCTGTATCACGCCCGAGGGCTTTGAGAAGCTCCGCACGGAGTACGATCGGCTGTGGAGGATCGAACGCCCCAGGGTGACCAAGGAGGTCCAGGTCGCAGCCGCGCACGGAGACCGTTCGGAGAACGCCGAGTACATCTACGGAAAGAAGCGCCTGCGCGAGATCGATAGCCGGCTGCGATTCCTGTCGAAGCTCCTCGACGAACTCACCGTGGTGCGGCCCGGGGAAGTTGCCCAGGACCGCATCTACTTCGGGGCCTGGGTACGTTTGCAGGATCCCGAGGGTGAGGAGGTCCGCTACCGCCTCGTGGGGCCCGACGAGAGCGATGCGAAGAGCGGTAGGATCAGCATCGAATCCCCGGTAGGTCGGGTGCTGGTGGGAAAGGAAGAGGGCGATCGGGTGGTGGTCCGCCGGCCCGCAGGTCCCCGGCATTTCACGATTCTCGAGATTTCGTACGAAGAGCCTTGAGGCGGGTTGCCGGACCCGGTCCAGAGTCGGAGTCGCGCCATGAACACGAAAATTGGGATCCTTTGCTTTGTCCTCGCCACGACCGGCCTGGCCTCTCCCGCACAGGCGCAGGAGTACCATCCACGGCGCGCAGGCCACCCCGTGCGCATCGTCGGCTACGTACTCAGCCCGGCCGGCGTGATTCTCGAGCGCCTCATCTTTCGGCCCGCCTGGTGGCTCGGGCACCGGGGGCCGCTCCGGAGCCTGTTCGGATTTCCCCCGCCCAAGCTAGAGCTGCCGAGCCCAGCACAGCCGGAGCAGAGCGGGGGCGACTGAGATCCGCGACCTCGAGTTGCGGTCCGCTTTCACAGAGCGGTATGTTTCTTGCTCTGCGGGCCCGGCGTGGATCTGAGCGGCCGAGTCTCCGTCGAGAAAGGACGCACACTCTGCCCATGCAACTGATCCGACTCCTCGGGATCCTCTGTGCGCTCCTGGTGGGCTGCGGGATCGAGGGCCTGGGGCAGCGCGAGCTCCAGGTACCGGCCGGACTCCCCCCGGCCCTGTTGCGCCAGGTCGTCTTCGAGGGCTTCAGCAGCGGCATTCGGGACGCCGTCGTGACCGCGGCCGTGGCGCGCATCGATACGGAGCGCCGGCTGGCGCTGCTGCGCGAGGTCGAACTCTCCTTCCGCGAGGAGGTGCGCGGGCGCGTCGAGATCCGGGCGGAGGAGGGCACGCTGGATCTCGACAGCGAGGACTTCCTCCTCCGCGGTAGCGTCGAGGGGGTCACGGCGGCTGGCGATCGGTTCCATACGACTCAGCTGGAGTACGAGAGGTCGGAAGAGCGTTTGTGGACGGGAGCTCCCGTTCGGCTGGAACGGTCGTCCATGACGATCAGGGCGGAGGGCATGGAGTTTGATCTCGCCGAGCGACGGGTCCACCTGATCGGCCAGGTGACGGCCGTCGTGGGCGAGCGGGGCCCGGTCGACCAGCCATGAAGGCTGCGGCACTGGCCTCGCTCGCGCTCTGCCTGACCTTTCTGCCGGGCTCGGCCGCCGCCCAGAGAACCCCCGCCGACGCGGCCGAACGGATGGGGGTCCGGCTCCAGAGCGGCACACCCATGAAGATCCAGTCCGACGAGCTCGACGCCGTCCGCGAAGAGGACGGGGCGGAGCGGATCATCTTTCGACAGAACGTGCGCGTGGAGCAGGGAGATCTCGAGATCTACTGCGACTGGCTCGAGGCGCTCTACCTGAATGGCGCGGGGGGCCAGGCCGACCAGGTCACCGCGCGAGGCAAGGTCCGGCTCCTCCAGGCGGGCAGCGAGGCCAGCTGCAGCGAGGCGGTATTCGACAACGTGCGACAGACCGCCTCATGCACCACCAAGGGCGGCAAGTCCCGGCTGCGCCGCGGCAAGGACGTGATAAAGGCCGACCGGATCGACTTCGACCTGAAGACGGGAAGGTTCCGAGCGTCGGGCTCGGTGGAGGTGGAGATGGGCTCCGAAGGGGAGACCGAATGACGGCCACCCTTCACGCCCGCGACCTGTGCAAGGTCTACGGGCAGAAGCAGGCCGTACGGGACCTCCGCCTCGCAGTTGCCGCTGGCGAGATAGTGGGCCTGCTGGGCCCCAACGGCGCCGGAAAGACCACGACGTTCGACATGATGGTCGGCAGGGTGCGTCCTACCTCTGGTTGCGTGTTCCTGGGTGATGAGGAAATCACCGATCTGCCGATGTACCAGAGGGCTCGGAAAGGGATTACCTACCTGCCGCAGGAGCCTTCGATCTTTCGGAAGCTCAACGTAGAGGAGAACATCCTGGCCATTCTGGAGACGCTTCCCATATCTCGGCGCAAGCGGCGGGAGCGCCTCGATAGTCTCCTGGGAGAGCTCGAGCTTCTGGACAAGCGCAAACAGAAGGGCGTGACGCTCTCGGGCGGCGAGCGGCGGCGCGTGGAGATCACGCGGGCTCTCGTGCTCGATCCGCGCTTCATGTTGCTCGACGAGCCCTTCTCGGGCATCGACCCGATCGCCGTGATCGATATCCAGAAGATGATCGCTCAGCTGCGCGAACGGGGCATCGGCATCGTCATCACGGACCACAACGTGCGCGACACCCTCTCGATCTGCGATCGCGCCTACATCATCAAGGACGGGCGCATCATCCGCGAGGGAACGCCGTCCGAGATAACCGGGGATCCCATGGTGCGTGAGATCTACCTCGGGCAAGACTTCAGGCTGTAGGTAGGCGATGGCACTCTCTCTCGAGCTCAAGCTCAATCTCAGGCTGACCCAGCAGCTCGTGATGACTCCCCAGCTGCAGCAGGCGATCAAGCTGTTGCAGCTCTCGCGCCTCGAGCTCCAGAACACCATCCAGCAGGAGCTGGTCGAGAATCCGATCCTGGAGGAGGCGGCGGAAGACGACGCCGGCGAGTCCGAGGAGTCAGCCGGCCGTGAGGAGGCCCCTTCGGAGGAGAGCGAGGAGGCAGCTGCGGTCGCTGCGGAGGCGCAGACCAGCGAGCCATCGACAGACGAGCTCGTGAGCGACGTGGACTGGGAGAACTACATGGAGTCCCGACCGCTGACGAGCCGCGCGCAGGGACCCGACGACCGAGCGCCACTCGAGGCAAACCTCACTCCCAGCGTCTCGCTCTCCGACCACCTGCTCTGGCAGCTCGGTCTCTCGGATCTCTCCGACCTGGAACGCGAGATCGGGATGCTGATCATCGGGAACCTGAACGAGGACGGGTACCTCCAGGAGAAGGTCGATGCCATCGCCGAGCAGGCGCCGGCAGAGGTGGCGCACGTGGAGGCCATCAGGCGCAAGCTCCAGGAGTTCGATCCCGTCGGTGTCGCCTCCCTCGACCTCTCCGACTGCCTGCTCGTTCAGATGCGGGTGCTGGGCGTCGACCATCCTCTGGCTACGAAGATCGTGCGGGAGCATCTCGATCTGCTGCAGCGCAAGGACTACCGCGGAATCGCCCGCGTCGAGGACGTCAGCATCGAAGAGGTCGCGCAGGCCGCGAGGCTGATAGGTAGCTTCGAGCCGCGTCCCGGCAGGCAATTCGTCGATGAAGAAGTCATCGCGGGGCTCAAAGAGCTGATCTACATCACACCGGACATCTACATACAGAAAGTCGGCGACGAGTACCACGTCGTTCTCAACGAGGACGGTCTCCCCAGGCTGAAGGTGAGCAACGCCTATCGCTCGGTTCTTCGGGGGATCGACCAGAGCAAGGAGACCAAGGAGTACGTACGCGAGAAGCTTCGCGCGGCCCAGTGGCTGATCAAGTCGATTCACCAGCGCCAACGCACGATCTCCAAGGTGATGGAATCGATCCTGCGCTTTCAGCGACCCTTCTTCGACCGCGGTCCCGAGTACCTGCGTCCCTTGAACCTGCGCGACGTGGCCGACGACATCGAAATGCACGAGTCCACCGTGAGCCGAGTCACCACAAACAAGTATGTCCAGACGCCACACGGGGTGTTCGAGCTCAAGTTCTTCTTCAACGCGAGCATCCGCACGTCGGACGGTGACGGTATCGCGTCGGAGAGCGTGAAAGAGAAAATTGCCAAGATCATCAAGGCGGAGGATCCGCACATGCCGCTATCGGACCAGAAGATCGCGGAAGTGCTGAAGGAATCCGGCATCCATATCGCGCGCCGGACCGTGACGAAATACCGTGAAGCGCTGCGAATCTTGGCTTCGACAAGGCGGAAACAGATCGACTAGACTGGCTGGCCTTGCGTTGGCCCGGGAGTCCCATGAAGCTCACAGATATTCTCGTGCGTGATGCTTGCCTCCCCGATATGAAGGCACGCACGAAAAAGGAAGCGTTGCGCGAGCTCTCCGACGCGCTTGCGGGCGCCGTGGAGGGCTTCGACGGAGGCGCGTTGCTCAACATGCTGCTCGAGCGCGAGCAGCTCGGCACCACCGCCATGGGCGACGGCATTGCGATCCCGCACGCGCGCATGGAATCCCTGGATCGACTGCTGGCGAGCTTCGGGCGCAGCCGGCAAGGTATCGACTTCGACTCCATTGATGGGAAGCGAACACATCTGTTCTTCGTGCTCGTCGCACCGGGCAAGGAAGGCAGTGCACACCTTCTGACGCTGGCGCACATCTCGCGCATGATGGCCACAGATGATTTCCGGGCGCGACTTCTCGACCTCGAGACCACGGAAGACCTGTTCCGGGCCTTCGAGGAGGAGGAGTCGAAGAAGTAGCCGGTGTTCTGCCCCGACAATACATGCTGGGGGAATGGAGCACTCGATGATCGAGGCGGACTCATCCGCTGAACGCATTCACGGCAGCCTGGTCGACGTGGGCGGCGTCGGGGTCCTGCTGCTCGGGAGGAGCGGCATCGGCAAGAGCGAGGCGGCGCTCGAGCTCGTGATGCGAGGCCACCGCCTCGTGGCCGACGACGTCGTGCTGATCGCCGAAGAAGATGGCACTCCCGTCGGCAGGAGTCATCAGCTAGTGCGCCACTACCTCGAGCTGCGCGGGATCGGAATCGTCCACGTACCGAGCCTGTTCGGCGAAGCCGCCGTTGCGGAGCGGGCGCCGATCGATCTGGTCGTTCAGCTCACCGGCTGGAGTGAGGGCGAGGTCGACCGCGTGGGGCTCGAGCGCCGGAAGCGCAGCATCGCAGGTCGCGAGATCGCGTGCCTGATGCTGCCCGTCGCGCCCGGCCGGAATATCGCCTCGCTCGTCGAGGTCGCGGCGCGCGACCACGCGCTGCGGCAGTCTGGCCGCAGCGGGGCGGCGGAGCTCGATGCCCGCGTGCGGGAGATGCTGAAACAGAGCGGAACCTGACGGGAGGTGTTCTTTTTGGCCATAGCTATGGACCGTCCCTTGCGAGAACGTAGAATCCAGGTCGGGGCGACCCATCAAGATCGGGATGGAGTGC
This sequence comes from Deltaproteobacteria bacterium, assembly GCA_030624945.1. Lineage (GTDB taxonomy): Bacteria > Myxococcota_A > UBA9160 > SZUA-336 > SZUA-336 > JAUXJB01. The sequence goes on from JAUXJB010000021.1 coordinate 10,755, forward strand.
GGAGGGGCGGACTGTGATCGGCGTTGTGATCGTCACCCACTATCGACTGGCTGAGGAATTCCTGCGAGCACTGGAGCTGATCGTCGGCAAGCTGGAACACGTGCGGGCCATCGGCCTGGACCCCACGACGGGCAGCCCCGAGGAGATGCGCCAGCGCATCGAGAAGGCCATCGGCGAGGTCGAGAGTGGGCAGGGCGTGCTCGTGATGGTGGACATGTTCGGAGGCACGCCGTCGAATCTGTCCTTGGCGTTCCTCGAGGAAGGGCAGGTCGAAGTCGTCACGGGACTCAACCTCCCGATGCTGGTCAAAGCCGCCTGCCAGAAGGAGGACTTGCCGCTTCACGAGCTCGCCGAGCTGGCGCAGGAGTATGGGCGGCGCAACATCTCGGTCGCGACCGACATCCTCGCGGGTCGAGAGAAGGCCGGAGACGGTTCGTGAGCCGAGCCGAGGCGGACTGCAGCATCCAGAACGAGCTCGGTCTGCACCTGCGCGCCGCGGCAACCTTCGTAAAGGTCGCCGAGCGCTTCTCGAGCGACGTGTCGGTCAGTCGCGGCGACATTTCGGCGAATGGCAAGAGCATCATCGCGCTCGTCACGCTCGCGGCGCCCGCGGGGACCAAGATCCATATCGTCGTCGAGGGGGACGATGCCGAGGAGGCGATCGAGGCTCTGGTCGCACTGGTCGACGACCGCTTCGGAGAAGACTCTTGAGCGAAAGGCCGAGCGAGCTGCGGGGACTCCCCGCGTCTCCGGGGATCGCCATCGGGCCCGCCTACGTGCTGCGCCGCGAAAGGCTCGTCATCCCGGAGCGCTACATCGCTCGGGAAGAGGTGGAGGGCGAGATCGAGCGGCTCCATCGAGCTTTTGCCGAGACGCGCGAGACGCTCGACGGGATCCGCGAGGGCCTGGAGCCTACCGGTCTCGTCGGGAGCATCTTCCAGGCGCAGTTCCTGTTCCTCGAGGACCCGACGCTGATCGACAATGCCGTAAACAATATCCGGGACAACCTGCTGAACGCGGAGTGGGCACTGCAGCGCGAACGCCGTCGTCTGCAGCGGATGTTCGAGGCCATCCCCGATCCTTACATTCGAGAGCGCGGGCGCGACGTCGGGTTCGTCGTGCGGCGGGTCCTTCAGGCGTTGATGGGTCGCGAGCCCGAGGGTCTGGGCAACGCACCCTCTGGTGTCATCGTCGTTGCCGAAGACCTCTCGCCGGGCGAGGTCGCGCAGGTCACTCGGGACACCGTCGCTGGACTCGTCACGGAAGGGGGCTCGCGCACCTCGCACGTGACGATCATGGCCCGGACCCTCGAGATTCCCGCCGTCGTCGGTGTGGCGGAGCCGCTCGTGTCGGAGCTCAGCGATGGGATGACGCTGATCCTCGACGGCCGCAATGGCCGGATCCTCATCGACCCCGCTCCCGAGATCGTGGCGGAGTATCAGAAGCAGCTCTCCGACTATCAGGTCCTCACGCGGGATCTCCTGCGCTACGTCGACCTGCCGGCCGAAACGCGAGACGGCATGCGCGTGCGCATGATGGCGAACGTCGACCAGATCAGCGAGATCCCCGACGCGTTGCGCTACGGGGCCGAGGGGATCGGCCTCTACCGCACCGAGTTCCTGTTCATGAACCGCCACGACCTCCCTTCCGAGGAGGAACAGTTCCAGGCCTACCGGGGGATCCTGGAGGCAATCGCGCCGCGCGCGGCTGTGGTCCGGACGCTCGACCTGGGGGGCGAGAAGGTGATCACCGGTCTCGACCTCACGGCCGAGCCCAATCCCGCCCTCGGTCTGCGTGGCGTGCGCATGTCGTTCGGCCGACCGGAAATCTTCCGGACGCAGCTTCGAGCGCTGCTCCGGGCCAGCCATTACGGCAGCCTGAAAGTTCTGCTCCCCATGGTCTCGAACCTCGTCGAGGTGGACTTCGCGCGTCGCATCTTCGGGGAGGTCGCCGAAGAGCTCGAGTCCGAAGGGGTCGAGATCGAGAAGAAGGTACCGCTGGGCATCATGGTCGAGACCCCGGCCGCGGCGATGATCGCGGATCTCATCGCCCCCAAGGCGGATTTCCTGTCGATCGGTACGAACGAT
>JAUXJB010000089.1 GCA_030624945.1 Deltaproteobacteria bacterium
GATATCGTCGAGAAGCTGGGCACATCCACCGGTCTGTTCTTCGTCGCCAACGCTGGCGAGGCGATCGACCAGGAGGGCCGCAAGATCATCGCGGCGCAGGACTTCGTGGCGAAGTACGGGGTGAAGAGCGTCTTCGGCATCGGGGGCACCTACCCCGGCGGTTACCTTCTGGTGACCGTGCTCTTCTGCCGCGACCTCTTCACGCGTTCCGACGCAGAGCGTTGCGCGGCGCTGGTGAATTCCTTCAAGGAGGCCACGGGTGGCTTCCTCGAGCAGCGGAAGATCTTCGCGGACGCGTAGAGGATACGGCTCGGCTACTCCTCGTAGGTGTCGAGCACGCCAGCCACGGCCAGCTTTGCGATGCGCTCGTCGTCATAGTGGAGGAGCTCCTGGAGCACTTCCGTATTGTGCTCCCCGCATTGCGGCGGTGGCATCCGAAAGGTGGTCGGTGTCCTGGACAGGTGGATCGGGCTGCCGATCGTCTTGATCTTGCCCAGAGGCGCGTACTCGTACTCCCAGAACATCTCCCGCGCTTCCAGCTGCGGGTCGTCCCAGATCTCGCCGAGATCCCGCACCGGCTCGTGAGGAATCCGGTGCTCGTCCATCATCGCGCCCGCCTCCTCGCGTGTCCGCTCGCCCATCCAGGCTCGAACCTCCTCGATCATGTGGTTCGCATACTCCAGATAGGCTTCACGATCCGTGACCGTCGGCGTCTCCAGCAGATCCGGGCGTTGCATCACGTCCCCTACGAACCGGGGCCAGGCGGGGCCGCTCGCCACCAGCACGATGTAGCCATCGTTGCACGCGTACATCCCGTAGCTCGGCTGGTGGAGCGGGTGAAAATGGCCGTTGCGATGCGTCACCACGCCGCCGATCGAGTACCACATCGGAAAGCCGTCCAGCACGGGGGGGATGGAGTCCAGCAGCGATACGTCCACCAGCTGCCCCTCGCCCGTGCGCTCGCGGTGGCGGAGCGCCCCCAGCAGGCCGACGCACAGGTGCAGACCCGCGTAGTAGTCCGCCAGCGAGTTGCCCGCCTTCATGGGAGGACCGTCCGGATCCCCCGTGATGCTCAGCCAGCCCCCGCGCGCCTGCGCCGAGTAGTCGTACCCGTTGCGATGCGCCTCCGGTCCGGTCCGCCCCAGTCCCGTGAGCGATGCCCAGATCAGGTCCGGACGCACGCTCCAGCCCCACTCCTCGGTCAATCCCAGCAGCGTCCGCGTGTGCAGGCTGTAGTTCTCGACGACGACGTCGCTCACGCGCAGGAGATCGGCCAGCACTTCCTTGGCCTCCGGCTTCGACAGGTCCAGCGAGACCGCGCGCTTGTTCCGGTTGTTGCCCAGGAAGAAGCCGGAGATGGAGAATCGCTTGCCGTCGCGTTCGAAGCTGGGGCTGAAGCTGTCGCGTACGACCCCCGGCCGCTCCACTTTGATCACGTCCGCGCCCATGTCCGCCAATATCTGCGTGCAGTAGGGCGCGGCGATCATCTGCGAGAGATCGATCACCCGGATCCCGTCCAGTGCGCTCGCCATCAGACCCTCCTCGGAGTAGAAGCTCACTCGCAGTCTATAATGGCAGAGCTCCGCCCGGGGCAGAAGAGGAGAAGATCTGATGTCCCATCCTGGCATCCACGCTCGCGCGCATCCCGACAAAGCCTCCGTCATCATGGGGCGGAGTGGGGACGTCCTCACCTACCGAGAGCTCGAGGAGCGCTCGCGACGGATGGCCCAGCTGATGGCGGCCCGGGGTCTCGGAGTCGGAGACCACGTCGCGCTGCTGATGGAGAACAATCCCCGCTACTTCGACATCTCCTGGGCGGCCCAGCGCTCGGGCATGTACTTCACGCCGGTGAACTGGCACCTGTCGGCGACCGAGGCGGGCTACATCGTCGAGAACTGCGGCGCCCGCTGCCTCGTCGTCTCCAAGGCGATGGCAGACATCGCCCGAGGCCTCGTCGAGCATGCCGGCAAGGTCGACATTCGCCTCATGGTCGACGGGATCGCCGAGGGCTACGAGCCCTACGAGAAGGCCATCGCCGATTACCCCGCGGAGCCCCTCGACGAGGAGACCGAGGGCGCCTTCATGTTCTACTCGTCCGGTACGACCGGACGGCCGAAGGGGATCATGCGACCGCTCAGCGGCAACCCCTTCGGCAGCGAGCTGCAGATGCAATTCATCCTCGAGCTCTACGAATTTGACGAGAGCTCAGTATACCTGTGCCCCGCGCCCCTCTACCATGCAGCTGCGGGCGCCTGGTCGACGATGGTTCAGCGCATTGGCGGGACGGTCATTCTCATGGAATCCTTTGATGCGGCCGAGGCGCTCAAGCTGATCGAGCACCACCGCGTCACCCACGCGCAGTTCGTGCCCACCATGTTCGTGCGCATGCTCAAGCTCCCCGAGGAAGAACGCTCGGGCTACGATCTGTCGAGCCTGCGCAAGGCGATCCACGCGGCAGCTCCCTGTCCCGTCGAGGTCAAGCGGCAGATGCTGGACTGGTGGGGACCCGTCGTTTACGAGTACTACGCCTCGAGCGAGGCGGGCTTCGTGTCCATAGGCCCCGAGGAGTGGTTGGCCCATCCGGGGACGGTGGGGAAAGCGCAGGGCGTGCACATCGTTGGCGAGGACGGGGACGAGCTCTCGTCTGGCCAGGCGGGCACCATCTACTTCGAGGGCGCCAGCTTCGCGTATCACGGCGAGCCGGAGAAGACGGCGAACGCCTTCAACGAGCGGGGATGGGGCACAGTTGGCGACGTCGGCTACCTCGACGAGGAGGGGTACCTGCACCTGACGGATCGCAAGGACCACATGATCATCTCCGGAGGTGTCAACATCTACCCCCAGGAGACGGAGAACCTGCTGGTGGGACATCCGTCGGTACTCGACGTGGCCGTCATCGGCGTTCCGAGCGAGGAGTTTGGCGAGGAGGTGAAGGCCGTCGTACAGACCGTGGATCCCGGCCGCGCCGGTCCAGAGCTGGAGGAGGAGCTGATCGCCTGGTGCCGGGATCGCCTGGCGCACTACAAGTGCCCCCGCTCGATCGATTTCGTCGCCGAGCTCCCCAGGCTGGCGAGCGGCAAGCTGCTCAAGCGGAAGCTGAAGGACCGTTACTGGGAGGGCAGGGCTACGCGGATCTAGTGTCCTGTTCCGGGAGTGCGCTCGCATTCTCGGCAGCCGATCCAGTCCGTGGCTTCAGCGCGACCGCGAGCCAACCGAAGCCGTCCAGCTGGGAATCGCACCGGATGACCTGCAGTCCCGACCGCTCGAGGCAGCTGCGAAGCTCGTCGGCGGTAAAGCGCCCGTCCCAGCGGCCGACCAGGCTCCACATGAACATGGTCCACGCGAACCACGGGTCCCGAAGCCAGGTTCGACCGCTCGGAATCGTTCGCCCTTCTGCACGCGGCTCCAGAAAGATGGCTCGACCCCCGGGTCGCAACACGCGGGCGACCTCGGAGAGGACGCGTTCCCTTTGGGGAACGAGATACAGGAACGAGTGTCCCGTCACCGCATCGACCGAAGAGGATCTCACGGGCAGATGGACGGCATCACTCCGCATCCACGACAGCGACTGCGCAGCTGTCGGGTAGCGCTCTCTGTTTCGCACGGCGCGTTGAATCATCTTCTTGGAGAAGTCCGTACCGATGATGCGAAGTCCGGGAACTTCTCCGGAGAGTTCGTACGCGCTGACTCCCGGACCCGATCCTAGATCGAGTACGGCTTTCGTGTCGCTGGCAAGGTGGGCTGCCACGGAGCGGCAGTGCTCTTGCCAACGCGGCAGCTGACCGGCAGTGAAGTCGTAGTAGCCGGCTGCGATGTCGAATAACGTCCTGTTCAACGGTCGCGGCTTCCCTTCTGTTCGAGCTGGGAACATACTCGTCCGATGAGCTCCACGCGACCGTTCCCGGATCTGCCCGAGGAGGTGGCCGAGGTTGTCGGCAGGTCGTCCCTCTGCGAGTTCGCCACGCTCACCGCCAAGGGGATCCCCCTCGATACGCCGCTGAGCTGTCTCCCGAACGCCGACCACGGCACGGTGGAAGTCACCACGGGTCTCGCCTATCCGGCCAAGGCCGAACGCGCCCGGCGCAATCCGCGGGTCGGGATGTTGCACGAGGGAAGACGCGGTGGCGCCGTGGTCGCGATCCGCGCGCTCGCCGCGGTGCACGATGCCGACGTCCAGGAGAACGCGGACCGTTTCATCCGCTGGGCAGCGCCGAGCGTGGGGAGGTTGTCGCGGGGGAAGTCGTGGAAGGAGATCCGAGGGGCGGTGTGGTACTGGTCTCGCATCTTCATCGAGTGCACCCCCGTGCAGGTGCTGTGGTGGCCGACTGGCGACACCGACCGGCAGCCGCAGCGCTGGGAAGCGCCGCCCGGTACAACGGTGCGCGCCTCCGACCCTCCGCCTCCGGGTCCGCCGAGCCCTGCTCCGCGCTGGCCCGTCGCCGACTGGAGCGAGCGGGCCGCCGAGGTCGTGGCCATGGACCCTCCCCACCTCGCTCTGGTCGATGGGCAGGGCTTCCCGCTGGTCTTGCGGGTGCGAGCTGTCGAGCGGACCGAGACCGGCTTTCGGCTCGACGTGCCAGCGGGGCACCCGTGGCCCGAGCTCTCGGGCGTGGGATCGCTGTCCTTTGGCGGACGCGGGACGTTCGTGGGGCAGGTCGAGCCCGGCTCCGGCGGCGCGACCTTCGCGGTCGAACGGATCCTCCCCGATCTGCCATTGGTGATCGACTCGGCACAGGTCTTCGAACCCTCGCCCGAGACCCGCAAGAACCTGATGGAACGCCTCGCCGGCGAGCTGGCTCGCCGACGGCAGTCCGTTCCCCACATCCCGGAGAGCCTACCGACTTCGTAGCCATCTCCGGTGGGCGGTCCGAACTCCCATTGCGTACCCTACCGACGTGCGTGTACTCGGTGCCGCTACACTGTCTATTGTCGCGCTCTTGGGGGTAACCGCCGTGTGGAGTCCGCTCCTCGACCGAGTGATCTTCCAGCCCAGCCCCGGGATCGATCTGCGACCGGAGCAGATCGGGCTCGAGGCGGAGGAGGTCTCACTCCGAGCGGAGGACGGCACCGAGCTGCACGCCTTCTTCCTCCCCTCCGAGGGGGCGTCCCGCGCACTCCTGTTCCTCCACGGGAATGCCGGAAACGCATCCCACCGGTTGCCAAACGCCGCGGAGTTGGTTCGCCTGGGGATCCACGTCCTGCTGCTCGACTATCGGGGATACGGGTTGAGCGAGGGGAGCCCGAGCGAGCAGGGTGTCTACGCGGATGCGCGCGCCGGCCTCGCCCACCTGGTCGCAAGGCGTGGAATTCCCGAGACCCGTGTCGTTCTGTTCGGTCGTTCCCTCGGGGGTGCGGTGGCCGTCGAGCTGGCGCGGGGCCGCCCCCTGGCCGGGGTGATCCTCGAGAGCACGTTTCCCTCTGCAGCGGAGATCGCACGGAGTGTGCTGGGTCCCCTGGGGGCCATCCTCGCCCGGGGCCGGTTCGAGTCGGATCGGAAGATCGGCCAGGTTCGCAGTCCGCTCCTCTTCTTCCACGGCGATCGCGACGAGGTGGTCGACTTCGCGTTGGGGCAGCGCTTGTTTGAAGTGGCGCCGGACCCCAAGGAGTTCGAGGTGATTCCCGGGGCGGGACACAACGACACCACCTTGGTCGGGGGCCGGCCCTACTTCGCGAGGATCGGCCGGTTCCTGGACGAGGTTGCCCCCGAGGACGGAAGCGGGGCTCAGGGATCCGGCGTGTAGATCAGATCATCGAGGGCAAAGCTGCCGACGAGCTCGTCACACATGGTCTCCTGTCCCGAGACGTGCGTATCGCATTTCCACAGCGCCACTTCATCGGCATGCACGTGAACGATGAAGCTTCCGTCGGGGAGCGCCTCTACCGAATCGGGTGTCACTTCCAGGAGCTCGCTCTGGTGATAGACGCCCTCCGTACCCCTCACGTCCTGTCCATCCACCAGGACCGCGACGACCTGTCCCACTCTGTCGGTATCGACCCAGATCACGATGTCGTCCGACAGGATCGGTGAGCTCGAGTTGGGCAGGCTTGCGCAGAGATCGTGACGCGGAAACACGGCGGTCAGATGTCCGCTGGACGCGGCGTTGGCCAGACAGCTCGGATCGGAATCGCCGGGCGCGTAGAGCGGGCTCGCGGGCTCCTGAAGGTTCGGGTCACTCACGACAGAGACCGCATAGGGGGTATCGGGATCGACGCCGTTGTGGTTGAGGCCCAGTACGGCCAGGCTCCACAGACCGAGAGAAAGTGCGTTGCGCGTGACCTTCCTCGCGCCGTTCAGCGTGCGCTCGGTCGAGGGCAATCTCATCTCGATCGCTCAGCTCGCTCCATCTCCCGCGAGCGCTCGTAGGATGGATGCGAGGGATGGGGGCTCTTCGCAGTCCTTGAAGCGCGACAACGCCCCGTAGATCTTGGCCGCGCCGGCGTGGAAGTCACCGGGCAAGCCGCGCGCTTCGAACGTGCTGGCGATCTCCTGCATCTCACCGACGAACCGCCAGGCCCGAGGCGCGGTCGCGCGGGCGGTGATCTCGGAACGCTTCTTCAGATCCGGCTGCGACAGCGCCCACTCGTCGAGCAATGCCGATTCGACGCCTTCCGCTGCTGCCAGCCCGCGGATGGCGATCAGCAACGCAGCCGTGCCCTTCGTATAGGCCGCGTAGCACATCTTGAGGGCCGA
>JAUXJB010000077.1 GCA_030624945.1 Deltaproteobacteria bacterium
GCGGCCCGCGGCGCACCCGCCTGGATTCGGCGCATCGGGTTCGAGCGCGCCGAGGTGCACGGCGCCACCGAGCTCGTCGGCTCGGTCGGCGACCTGATCGAAGAGCTGTCCACCTCCCTGCCACTGCGGTTCTTCCAGCCCGACTGGGGAGGAGACTTCGCGAGAGAGCTGCGCGATAGCTGGCCCTGGAGCTTCGCGCCCGAGCCGGTCGCCGTCGGATCGGACTCGGACGAGCCCGCTGCGACGACGCCCGTCGGCACGCGGCTGGTCCGGGCGGACGGCCCCCGCGAGGAGCTGGAGTTCGTCGCCCGCGAGATCCTGAGACTGCTAGAGAGCGGGGCGAAGCCGGCCGAGGTCTGCGTGGTGGCACGCTCCCTCGAGCCCTACGCCGCCTGGATCGAGTCGGTGTTTGGCCGCTACGGGATTCCCTACAGCTCGTCGCTGTCGGAGCCGGTCCTGCGGCTGCCCGGCGTGCGCACCTGGCTCGACCTCGTCCAGACGCTCTTCGGCAACCTCGAACGTGGCGCGTTTCTGCGCCTGCTGCGCTCGCCGCGTCTCGAGCTCGCCGGCGGGCACACGCTGCCCCAGCTCGCCGAGTGGCTGTCCCGACGCGCCGCAGTGGTGCGCGGCGATGACTGGACCGTGGCACTCTCGGACGCCGAGCGGTTGGCCGCACAGGATGCCCGCCACCTGGAGCGACGGCAGATCGACTCGTTGCGGCGGGTCCTGGGCGATCTCGAGCGAACCGGGCGAGCGCTGCGCGACGCGCGCGGATTCGGCGAGGCCGCGCGCCGGGTCCTCGAGCTGGGCGATCGCCTGTTCGGGCCGGCGGGAGAGGACGGCGCGCCCGACGAGCTGGCCCGTAGTGCCCTCGCGGCCGCAGCACACCTCGACGATGTGGACCTGGCCGCGGGTCGCAGCGCCAGGCCGAGCCCGGAGGAGCTCCGCGCGGCACTGGAGCGCGCCGTCCGCTCCGCCCGCTGGCGTCCCCGCTCCGAGGACAACGGTGGGGTCCGGATCCTCGACGCCCTCCAGGCGCGCGCGTTGCCGACGCACCACCTGTTCCTGATCGGCCTTCAGCACGGCGCCTGGCCCCACCTCCGCCGCGAGGATGCCTTTCTCTCCGACGAGCTGCGGGCGTCTCTCCGCAGACGGACGGGGCGTCCCGTACCGACCGCCGGGCTCGCCGAGCAGGAGGAGCGTTTCCTCTTCCGACTCCTGCTCTCCCAGGCTCGCTCCAGCCGCACGCTGACGCGTCCACTAGCGGACGCGTCGGGTCGCCAGCTGTCGGCCTCGGCGTTCCTGCGAGAGCTCGGCCCCGCCACCGGGGAGAGCTTCGACCCGGAGCGGGAGATCGACGCGACGAGCGCGATCGATCGGGATTTCCTGACCTTCACAGAAGCGGCGACACGCATCGCGCTCGAACTCGCTCCGCGAAAGCGCAGCCGGGCGCTGCGCGAGCTCGCGCGCGAGCACGCTAGAGACGCCGAACAGATACTCGTCCCGGGCCTGGCCCACATCGAGGCAACCGACGCAGCGGAGCCGAGCGCGCTCCACTACGACGGGGTCCTGGCGGAGCCCCCGTCCCTGCCAAACACGATCTCGCCGAGCTTTCTCGAGACACTAGGAAACTGCCCGTTGAAGGCGTTCTTCGAGCGCGTTCTCCGCGTGAGGGAGCCGGACGCGCCCCCGCAGAACTCGCTGGGAGCCGCGGAGGCGGGGAGCCTGCTCCACGCGCTGCTCGCGCGCCTCTATCGTCAGCTCTTCGACGCCGGAGTGCTGCGACCGGGCACCGCTCCCGCGCAGGCCGTGCAGCGGGCCCGCGAACTGTTGCCGGGAGCGTTGGGCGCCGTCTCTACGGAGCTCGCCAGAGCATCGAGACGGCGACATCCCGAGCTGTGGACCTCTCTGCAACAGCTGCTCGAAGCAGCCGCCCTCGACTTCGTGGAGCGAGACCTCGAGGTCCTGCTACCGGAGGGCGTGAGCGAGCTCCACGCGGAGCGGGAGCTCGGCTTCCGCTTCCACGCGAACGGAGGCGAGCTCGAGATTCGCGGGCGCAGCGACCGCATCGTGCGCAGGCCCTCGGGAGCGCTCCGAGTGGGCGACTACAAGACGAGCCGCGATCCCGGCGCGTTCCTCCGCCGCCGGAACCTCGAGCGGGGCAGCGCTCTTCAGGTGCCGCTCTACACCCTGGCCGCCGCTCGCGTGCTCGAGGCAGAGACCGTGATCGGAGAGATCCTCTCCGTCCCGCTTCGGCCGGAGCGGGATCCTCGCGGGGAGAGGGGACGGGAGCGCCAGCTCGATCTCGAAACCGTGGAGGCCGCAGTGCCCCGGCCGCTGGCGGTGCTTGGCGATCTGCTCCGCCACGGCCGCTTCCCGTTCCGGTCCCATGACGGGTGTCGCTACTGCTCCTACACGTTGGCGTGTCGGCGTGACCACCCCGCGAGTGCCCGGCGAGTTGCCAATTTCGAGGGGTTCGAGCGCTACTTCGCGCTGCAACGAGCTGCGGAATGAGCGACGCCTCCGCCCGCCGCACCGCCGTGCGCAGCTTCGACCGAAACCTGGTCGTGGTCGCGGGAGCGGGCACCGGCAAGACGAGCCTGCTGATCGAGCGCCTGTTGAACCAGCTGATCGAACGGGACCTCGACGTGAGCGAGATCGCCGCGATCACGTTCACGGAGAAGGCAGCCGCGGAGCTCCGCAGCCGACTCGAGACCGGCCTCGCCCGCCTATCGGCGCTGGCGCGCGCGGATCCGGCGTCCAACCCCATCGACGAGCGGTTCGAGGCCGATCGCGCCTACGCGTACCTGTCGAGTCGCGTCTCTGCGAGGGCGCTCTCGGAGCGGACGGAACGCCTGCTGGCGCAGATCGCACAAGCCAACATCGGCACGATCCACGGCTACTGCGCGGGCCTGCTGCGCCAGTTCCCCGCCGAGTCCGGGGTGGATCCGGATTTCGCCATCGACGAGGGCCCGCTGTTCGACGCGCTTCGAGAGGAGCTGTGGGAGGAGCTCCTGAGTGGGCGAGACGGACCCGAAGGCCCGCGCGGCGTCGCGTGGCGAGCCGTGCTGCGGCGCCTCGATCCGGGCGAGCTGCGGGAGCTCGCCTGGCAGTTGGCGAGCTTCGAGCTGCCCGGCGAGCGAGCGAGGCTGGCCCCGACGAGCGAGCTGCTCGGACCGATCGTGCACGAGCAACTTCGGGCCAACGCGTCCGCCCGAGGCGCGGGCGGGAGGGGTCCCGAGAGCTACCTCGCCGCGGCCGACCCGGTTCTGCGCGCCTACCTCGCCGGCCCGGACGCGTTTCGAGCGGCTCTCGCGGGAGCTCGCTTCGCGTCCGCACGCGGCCCGCGCGGCTTGCTCGAATCCGCAGCTCCGACAGCGCGGAATGCCCCGGACGCCCAGCGCTGCGCACGCAACACGCGCAGGCTCCTGGAACGACTCGAGCGCGTGGACGACGAGCTCTTCCGAACGGCTCTCGATCTCCTGGGGCCCTTCGTCGAACGCGTCTTCGAGGAGAGCCGGCGACGCAACGTGCTCCCCTTCGGAGCGCTCCTGCTTCTCACACGGGACCTGCTCGCCGACCATCCCGAGGTTCGGCGCGAGCTCGGGCGCCGCCTCGAGCTCCTGCTCGTCGACGAGTTCCAGGACACGGACCCACTGCAGTACGAGATCGTGTTCTTCCTGGCGGAGGATCCCAGCGGCCCGCCCGCAGCGCGCGCCTTCGAGACCCGGCTGGCGCCCGGCGCCCTCTTCATCGTGGGCGATCCCAAGCAGGCGATCTATCGCTTCCGCGGTGCGGACATGGCCTCCTACCATCGGGCCGTCGAACACGTGCTCGGCTGCGGCGGCGAGCAGCTCGCGCTCACGCAGAGCTTTCGCGCCCCGCCCGAGCTGCTCGAACCGCTCGACCGGCTCTTCCCGCCGCTCCTCCGCGCGCAAGCGAACCAGGATGCGTCCGCCTACTCGGGCTACGACTCCCTCCGGTCGGGCCGGCCGCGCGCGGGAAGCGGCCCGCATATCGAGGTGTGGACCGTGGGCTCCGATGCAGAGCGCAGCGCCGAGCGGGCGCGCCGCGACGAGGCCGAGGCGGTCGCGAGCTGGCTCGTGGAGGAGTCGCGCAGCGGGCGGGTCGACCTGGGGGGAGTGGCCATGCTGTTCCGGGCCTCCTCGAGCGTCCCTGCCTACGCGGGAGCCTTGCGCGACCGCGGGATACCCCATGCGCTCGAGACGGGTCGCGATCTGCTCAAACGTCCCGAGGGTCAACAGCTCGCGGCGCTGCTACGGGCGCTGGCCAATCCGAGCGACGCTCCCGCCGTGCTCGCTGTGCTGCGGTCCGCCCTCGGCGGGGTCGCCGACACGGAGCTCGCAGCCTACGCGGCCAGCGCGGCGGCGATGGCGACGGCCTGGTCGTACGTCGAGTCCGCGCCCGATCCCGAACGCTTCCCGGGTGTGGCGCGTACCTACGCATTTCTGTGCAAATGGTACGGCGCATCCCTGCGCATCCCCCTCGATTCCCTGCTCTCGGAGCTGGTCGAGGAGGCGTGTCTGCTCCCGCTGCACGCCGCGGCCGCAGACGGCGCCCAACGTGTCGCGAATCTCCACTCCCGGCTCGACCCCCTGATCGAGCTCGCGCGGCGCGATTCGAGACACACGCTCGGGTCCCTGCTGCCCTGGATCGAGCGAATCGAGCGACCCATCGGACCGCCGGCGAGACGGGGCGACGAGCTCGCGATCATGACCATCCACGCCTCGAAGGGGCTCGAGTTCCCACTCGTCATCCTGCCCGACCTCGCGCGCAGCCCGAGTGCGGGTGCTCGCCGCGAGGCGGCGACCGAGCTGCGTTGGCTGCGCGAGACCGCCAGCCTGGCCATCCGCACGCTCGGCCCGCTCTCGGCGGGGGCACTCGTGCGCGAGGCCGAGGAGGCGCGCCACGAGACGGCCGAGAACCGGCGCCTCTTCTACGTCGCCTGCACGCGCGCGGCGGAGCGCCTGGTCCTGGTGCACGCTCCACGTGCGCGCGTGTCGACGGATGCACCCGTGCGCCACCTCGCCCCTTGGAGCTACCCCGTGGAGGGCCTCCCCGCCGGCGTTGCGCTCGTCGCGGCGCCCGATGTACGCCACCGCTACGTCGGCGCGGCCGGCGAGCTGCGGCCGCTCGCGCGCGAGACGGGAATCGGGAACTCTTCGGCGGCCGTGGCGCGCACGCGGCGCGTCGCCGCGCACGCCCGCGCCTCGGCAGCTCCCGCATTCCGGCATCCGACCGGCCTACGAGAGCAGGCGGATGCGCGACTGGAGGTGAGCGAGGGCGAGCCCGGTCTCGTTTCGACGAGAACCCGAGCCGGCGGAATCGCGCTGGCCGTCGGCAGCGTGCTGCACGAGGTTCTGGAACGCTGGGACTTCCAAGGGGCGGACACCACGGCCGACCTGCTGCGGCGCGCTCTCGCGCGGGTCCGGCGGGATGGGGGCGTCGACCCGAAGGAGCTGGAACGCCAGTCCGAGCGCGCGCTGGGCGCCTTTCTCGAGAGCGATCTGCCCGGCTACCTGGCCGCGCTGGAGGTCCTGGGACGCGAGGTCCCCGTGCTCTTCGAGGACGAGGAGGGGATCTGCTGGAGCGGAACCATCGACCTGCTCTACCGGGATCCGGACGGTCGCCTGGTGGTCGCGGACTACAAGACCGACCGCGCTCCCGACCCCGAGACCCACGAGCGCTACCGGGCGCAGCTCGAGGTGTACGGGCGGGGGGTGGCGCGCGCCTTCCCGCGGGCGGCGCCGCCCGCGCTCGAGCTCCTCTACCTGCAGACCGGGGAGAGATTGCGCCTCTGAGGGGACCGTGGCAGCAGCGCTTGCCGCGGCAACTGAACTACAATGCGCGCGCCATGAATCTGGACGATCTCGACCTGAATCGCCTGCGCGCGACGCGCGGGGAGAAGTGGCAGACCTATCCCGAGGACGTACTGCCCCTCTGGGTCGCCGACATGGACTTCCCCGTGGCCGAGCCCATTCGCGAGCTTCTGCGCGAGACCTTCGAGAACTCCGACGTGGGCTATCCGCTGAACCCGAGGCGGGAAGGGCTGCCCAGTATGTTCGCCGCACGCATGCAGGAGCGGTTCGGCTGGGACCTGGACCCGGCTCGGGTCGAGGTGATCACGGACGTCGTGCAGGGGCTGTACGTCGCGCTCCTGACCCTCACCGCCGAGAATGCCGGCGCCGTCGTGCAGACTCCCGTCTACCCGCCCTTCCTCGCATGCGTCGCGGACGTGGGCCGCCGCATGGTACCCAACGAGCTCGTGCGCGGCGAGAGCGGCTACGCGATCGATTTCGATGCGCTGCGCGCCGACATGGACGCCGAGACCGAGGTGCTCCTCTTCTGCAACCCACAGAACCCCACCGGTCGCGTGTTCCGCCGCGAGGAGCTCGAGCAGCTCGCCGAGCTCGCGATCGAGCGGGACGTCGTGATCATCAGCGACGAGATACACGCCGACCTCGTGCACGCACCCCATCGGCACATCCCGCTGGCCACGCTGGGTCCCGAGGTCGAAGCGCGCACGATCACCCTCAACTCGGCGACCAAGGCCTTCAACATCGCCGGGCTCCGCTGCTCCATCGCCGCCTTTGGCAGCGCCTCGCTCCAGAACCGTTTCAAGTCCCTGCCGCGCCATGTGCTGGGCGGAATCGGCACGCTCGGCCTGGCCGCCACGGAGCTGGCGTGGACCCGGGGCCAACCGTGGCTCGACGAGGTGCTCGCCTACCTGGACGGGAACCGCGCCTTCCTGGCGGATTTCTTGCGACGCGAGCTGCCCGGGATCCGCTACCACGCCCCCGAGGGAACCTACCTCGCGTGGATGGACTGTCGCGAGCTCGAGCTCGGCCGCGAACCCCACGCCTTCTTTCTCGAAGAAGGCCGGGTAGCGCTGGGCCGCGGTCGCAATTTTGGACAGGGGGGTGAGGGCTTCGTGCGCCTGAACTTCGCCACGTCGCGGTGCATCCTCACCGAAGGTCTCGAGCGTATGGCGAAAGCCATGAGGTCACACGCACCTTGATGCCCATGCTATCCTCGATCTGAGCCGGAGGTAGGATCGATGAAGGTCAGAGTGGATTTCGACCTGTGTGAGTCCAACGCGATCTGCATGCAACAGGCCCCCGAGGTCTTCGAGGTCGACGAAGACGACTTTCTCCAGATCCTGAACGAGACACCGGGACCCGAGCTCCGCGAGAAGGTCGAGAATGCGGTGCTCCTCTGCCCACGCCAGGCGATCTCTATCTACGAGGACTGACCCGCAAGCGATCGCTCGCTAGCCGACGCGGCGGTCGCCGTCCCAGTACTTCTCACGAAGCCGGAACTTCTGCAGCTTGCCCGTCGCCGTGCGCGGGAGTTCGTCGCGAAACTCCA
>JAUXJB010000051.1 GCA_030624945.1 Deltaproteobacteria bacterium
ACCTCGGCCGGCTTCGCCCCGCTCTCTAGCAGTCTCAGGATCTCGCGGGCGACGAACTCCAGCTCCTCGCGGGGGCCGTCCGCCCGGACCAGCCGCGTGCCGACGGGCGTCGTTGCAGCGGGCTCGTCCGAGTCCGATCCGACGGCGACCGGCTCGGGTGCGAAGCTCCAGGGCCAGCTATCGCGCAGCTCTCTCGCGAAGTCTCCTCCCCAGTCGGGCTGGAAGAACCGTAGTGGCAGGGAGGTGGACAGCTCTTCGATCAGGTCGCCGACCGAGCCGACGAGCTCGGTGGCGCCGTGCACCTCGGCGCGCTCGAACCCGATGCGCCGAATCCAGGCGGGTGCGCCGCGGGCCGCCAGACGGAACAGGCCGACGCGATCGTACAAGCCGCGTTCCGCGAGCTTCCCGAGCGCCCTCTCGCTGGCCGCATACACCTCGCGCAGCTCGCGCGCACCGTCGGGAAGGGCGTCGGGCGCGACCCCCGCATCGCGGAGATCGCGCAGGGTCGCCGCGAGCGCGGCGGCCAGGCTCGGACGTCGGCCGACCAGCGCGGCAAAGCGGGGACTCGCACAGGCGGAGCTCTCCGCGAGGCGTGCCGTGTCCCCATCCCCGAGCCAGCCGGAGATCTCCGCTCCCGTTTCCCAGGCGCACTGCTCGGCGAGTCCCCGAAACGTCAGGAAGGTACGGCCGAGCAAGGCGCGCTGCGGTTGCGCGGCCAGTGCCAGGGCGCGCCGCTCCCGCAGGACGCGCGCCGATGCCGCGATCTCGAGGACGCGCGGAATTGTCGGGGCGCGCTCGGTCAACGAAGCTCGCGGAAGAAGTCGCGGATCTCCCCGACGAGAGCCTCGGGCTCTGCGAGCGCTGCGAACTGCCCCCGGGACCTCATGCGCGTCCAGCGCCGGATGTTGTAGCGCCGCTCCGCGCACGCGCGCGGGGCCCTTGCGAGCTCTTTCGGGAAGACCGTGAGCTTTTCCAAGGAGTCCTTCCCTCGGGCTGCGCGTCGCGTACCCCCTCGATCGACGCGGCGCCCTATGAGAGCATCCGTCTGCAACTCCTGCAAGTCGCCTTCTCGCAGCGTCGGAAAGTCGGTTGACACGCGAACGCGTGAGGCGTAGTTAGTAAGTATCGGTTGGTCGAAGCCGAGGTAGGGAGGAGCGAGGTACTCGCCCCGTCGGCTCGATCGTTCCTCGGTCAAGCGGCCGACCGAGATGTCGGGGGGGCGAGTGTGCGGGTGCTCCGGTGACCCACCGGGGGCGTCAAACACAGCCGAGAGGGCGGGGAACGCTCTCCGATGCGAGCGACACAAGGTGAGATGCGTCGTCTGTCTCGGTGTCGCGGCGACATGTGTCGGTGTTCCTTCGCCGCAGTCGGTGGCCAAATCCGACTGACTTTCGCGCGGAAAGGTCTCGTGGCTGAGCGTCACCGCCACCCGCAGCCTCCGGCTCCCCTCCGTGCCTAGCGGAAATCATGCGATGGCGGGAGCTGCTCGCGCAGATCGTCCCCGTCGAGTCTCTCGAAACGGCGCGCGCGCACGTGGATCACGCCGTCCTGGTTCTGTAGCGGTCCCTCGATGAGCAGGAGGCCCGCGCCGTGAATCAGGGCTCGATGCTTCTGGAACATGTCGGGTACGACCACGGCGTTTGAATGCCCCGTCTCATCCTCGAGGGTGATGAAGAGGAAGCCCTTGGCCGTGCCGGGTCGTTGGCGGACGATGACGGAGCCCGCCGTGCGCACCCATTGCCCATCGGGCACCCTCCGCAAATCCCGGGCGGTGAGGACCCCGCGCGCTCGCAGCGCTTCGCGCAGGTGCGCCATCAGGTGAACTCCGGTGGTGAGACCGGTGCCGCGGTAATCGGCGACCGTTCGCTCGAACGCGTTCATCTCGCGCAGCGGCGAGGATGCGTTGGAGATTGCTCCCGAGAGTAGGCCGCCCTCGAGCGCGGCGACCTGCCACAGGGCCTCGCGGCGGTCGAGCCCGAGGGTCGCGCAGGCGCCGATCTCCGCCAGGCTTTCGAGCTCATGGCGCTGCAGGTCGGCCCGCCCCGCGAGGTCGGCTGTGGAGCGGAAGGGCGATTCTGCCGCGATGCGGGTGCCCGCTTCCCGGCGCAGGCCGTCGGCGTAGCGGAAGCCGAGTCGGACGGCGCCAGCGTTGGTCACGTGGCACAGCCAGTCGCTCGACTGCACGTCGATCGGCAGCACGCGCACGCCGTGGCGTTGGGCGTCCTTGACCAGGGTCGCCGGGCTGTAGAAGCCCAGGGGGGTGTTGTTGAGCATGGCGCAGAGGAAGCAGGCGGGATGGTGCGCGCGGATGTACGCCGAGGCGTAGGCCAGGAGTGCGAAGCTCGCGGCGTGGCTCTCGGGAAATCCGTAGAGCGCAAACGAGCCGATCTGATTCACGATCTGGTCCTGAACGGACTCCCCGATGCCATGCTCGCTCATGCCCGCGCGCAGGCGTGCCATGATCGAGTTCATGCGCTTGATCGAGCGCTTGAAGCCCATGGCGCGGCGCAGCTCCTCCGCCTCCCCTCCGCTGAAGCCGGCGATGCTCATCGCCATGCGCAAGAGCTGTTCCTGGAACAGCGGCACGCCGAGCGTGCGCTCGAGGATGGGGACGAGATCGGGGTGGGCATAGCTGACGGCCTCGCGTCCCGCGCGGCGCTTGAGGTAGGGACGCACCATGTCGCCCGTGATCGGCCCCGGTCGGATGATGGCGACCTCGACGACGAGATCGTAGAAGCAGGTGGGCCGCATGTGCGGGAGGGTCGCCATCTGCGCCCGGCTCTCCACCTGAAAGACGCCCACCGTATCGGCCTTCTGCAGCATGGTGTACGTCTCGGGATCGTCGGGGGGAATGCGCGCGAGATCGACGTTCGCGCCGTCGTGCGTGCGGACCAGGGGAATCACGTCCTCGAGCACGGCCATCATGCCGAGGCCGAGAAGGTCGATCTTGATGATGCCGAGATCCGCACAGTCGTCCTTGTCCCACTGCACCACGGTGCGCCCCGGCATGCGCGCGGGCTCGAGCGGGACGACGTGGTCGAGGCGCCCTCCGGAGATCACCATGCCGCCCGAATGCTGGCCGAGATGGCGCGGCAGATGTTGAATCTCCTCCACCAGGCGCATGAGCTGACGAATGCGCGGGGCCTTCGAATTCACGCCGGCGTTTGTGAGCTGCTCCTCGAGCGCATCGTGGTGGTCGATGTACTCGTGGCTCGAGATCTGCTTGGCCAGACGATCGATCTGCTCGGGTGCGAGGCCGAGCACCTTGCCCATCTCGCGGACGGCGCTCTTCGGCCGATAGCTGATCACGTTTGCGGTCATGCCGGCGCCATGAGGGCCGTAACGCTCGTAGGTGTACTGCAGGATCTCCTCGCGCCGATCTCCCGAGGGAAGGTCGATGTCGATGTCGGGCCACTCTCCGCGCTCCTCGGATAGGAAGCGCTCGAAGAGCAGCCCGTAGCGGATGGGGTCGATCGCCGTTATGCCGAGCGCGTAGCAGACCAGACTGTTGGCCGCGGATCCGCGCCCCTGGCACAGGATTCCCCGCTCCCGGCACTCACGGACGATGTCCCAGACGATCAGAAAATAGCCCTCGAGCTCGAGCCGTCGGATGATCTCGAGCTCGTGGTCCAGCTGCTTTCGCACCTTCTTGGGAATCCTGCCCTCGTAGCGCTCGCGTGCTCCCCGCTCGGATAGCTGTCGAAGTACACCAGGGAGTGTCTCGCCCGTGGCAAGAGGGAAGTCGGGGAAGCGGTAGCCGAGGTTCTCGAGCGTGAACTCGCAGCGCTCGGCCACGCGGAGCGTGTTGGCGAGCGCTTGGGGGAGGTCGTGGAAGCGCCGCGCCATCTCACGCGGGGGCAACAGGTGGCGCTCGGCGTTGGGGAGCAGGAGCCGCCCGGCCTGGTCGAGCCGGGTCTTGTGCTTGAGACAGGTGAGCGCGTCGAGCAGTCGCTTCCCTCCGGGAAGCGCGTGGCGCACATCTCCGCTCGTGAGGGGGGCGACCCCCGTCGCGAGCAGGGCTCGGTTCTGGCGCTCCTGGTCGGGGTCGCGGTGGCGTTGGATCTCCCCGAAGGCATCCGCGCCGAAGACCTCCCGGAGAGGCTGGGCGAGGTCCGGCTCGCGCACGATCGCGACCAGTCCCTCGCGGTGCCCGTGTAGATCGTCCCAGCTCACGCGGCAGTGGGGCTTTTCGTAGGCGGCGTGGCCCCGCGTGAGCAGTCGGGAGAGGTTGCGGTAGCCCTGGCGGTCCTTCACGAGCAGGAGGACCCGCCCACCCGCAGGGGGCGGGTCGCTCTTGCGGCGGCGCGGGCCCGACCCCTGGAGCGTCACGCGCGCCCCCACGATCGCGCGGATCCCGAGCTTGCGCGCCGCGGCGTGAAAGCGCGGGATTCCGTAAAGGCCGTCGACGTCGCTGAGCGCCAGCGTTCCGTGGCCGAGCTGCGCCGCGCGCTCCACCAGGTCCTCGGGAAGCGAGCTCCCCTCGAGAAAGCTGAACGCGCTGCGCACGCCGATCTCTACATAAGGGGGAGTCTTGCGGGTCCCGGCGCGCGGGCGGCCGCGCTCGCTTTGCGCACTGCTGCGCAGCCCGCCTACGGTGTGGCTTGCATTAGTCGTAGATGCCATCGATGTACCAGCTCCGGTCTTCCATGTTCTGGTAGAGGCGGTAGACGCCCCCGTCCGAGAGCTCGACGTCGTAGTAGTCGCGGGCGAAGCGGCTCTCTCCCCACCATTCTCCGAAGAGCCGCCAGGGACCGGCGCACTGCAGGACGGTCACAGCGGTGCCTTCCGCAAGCGCCGCATAGCGGCGCGCGCGGCGCAGGCCATCGGCCTGCGCGGAGAGCGGGTGGCCGTCGGCGGCCCGCGGGTCGCTGACCCGCGGGAGGGCCGCCCGTGCGCCGGGACCCGCAAGTATAGGGATGACCTGCTCGGGTCGATCCGTCCCCCGAACCCGCACCGCTCTCGGGGGACGCACCGTGCGAAGTGCCATCAGGGCGTCGGGGGAGAGCTCGGCATCGCGTACGATCGAAGCGTCGCTTCTCGCGGACGCCCTCCTCTCGAGTACGAAGCTCCTCACGCGGGCGGCGTCGAGCTGGTGGGTGTCGGACACGCCGGGAGCACCGATCCGATCCTGGCCGCACAGGGCCTCGAGTCGGGCCATGGTCAGGGCGAGTTCGGCGGGAGCGGGAAGCGGCGGCAGAAAGAAGTCGAGCTGGATCGCCTCCAGATCGCCCGGGGTCGCGATCGCGCGCGCGCGTTCCACGGGCTCGGGCGGGGGATCCCGTTCGAGCGCGAGCCGCACGAGCGAGACGAGCACCGGAACCTCGAGCGTGGGTGCGGCGAGCTCCAGGTCACGCGCGTAGGTCTTTCCGCTCTCGAGGACGAGCTCCACGCGCAGCTTGCGCGCGGCCAGCCCGCGCAGTTGCAGCCGACGCGTCAGGCGATCCAGCAGCCCGCGCAGCAGGAACGCCAGCGCCTCGAGGTTGTCCAGGCCGTACTCGGACTCGGCGCCCTCTTCGAAGCGCAGCTCAGCCGGGGTGGGGCGAAACGGGGTGAGATCCTCTCCGCAGGCGCGCCGCGCGAGCTTGACGCCCTCCTCGCCGAGGCGTGCCCCGAGCGGTGCTCGGGGAAGCTGCGCGAGCTCCCCGAGCGTGCGCACACCCCATCTCCAGAGGCGGTCGACCTCTTGCTCGGGCGGGTCGAGCAGGTCGAGCGGCAGCGGATGCAGGAAGGCGGGGACCTGCTCAGACTTCACGATCTGTCCCCCCGCGCGGTGGCGAGCCGCCAGCTCCGCCACCGTCCGCGTCGGACCGATGCCGAGCCGCACCTGCTCGAGGCCCACGTCGGCCAGCCGCGACTCGAGGGCGGTCAGCAAGCCGCGTTCGCTCGGGAACAGCGCCTCCGTTCCGTCGAGGTCGAGAAACGCCACCCCGGCGCGCGCCTCCACGCGCGGGCTGACCGAGCTCGCCACGTCGAGCAGCGCCTCCTGCGCGGAGCGGATGCCTTCCAGGGAGAGCACGCGTACCTCGAGGTCGGGCTCCACGGTCCTGGCCTGGGTCACGGTCATTCCGCGCATCCAGCCCGCCGCGATCGTCGGGCTCTGGGTTCGGCCCCGGGGCTGGGCCTCGACGATCGCCAGCGGCTTTCCCCGCAGCTCCGGATCCTCCCGCAACGCTGCTGCCAGCGGCAAATCCGGTATGTGCAGGCATGCGACCCGTCCCAAAACCGACCTCTCGATTCGCGAACTCCGGTGGGGAAGGGCGGGAGCACAGGCGAGCCGATCGCTTGCTGGGTGAGAGCTATTTTCGCTCTTTCTTCGCTATCGCGTCAAGCGGGCCCCGGGAGCAGGACACGGCCCCCGCGGATCCGTCAGACTGCGCGGGAAAGGAGGTGTCCAATGCCCGGCGACCTGGAGGAGAAGATCGATCGCCTGCTGGCCATAGAAGAGATCCGTCAGCTTCCCTGCCGCTACGCCCTCGCGGTCGATGCTCGCGACATCGACACGCTGGTCTCGCTCTTCAGCAAGAACGTGCGGGTGACCCGCGAGGAGTCGGGCCGGGAGGCCATGCGCAAATGGTGGGGTGGCGTTCTGAGCCGGTTCGGCACGAGCATCCACCTCGTCGCCAATCACGTCATCGATTACGAAGGCGGCGACGAGGCGACCGGTCTCGTCTACTCCCGTCCGGAGCACGACCTCGACGGCAAGTGGGTGGTCGTGTGCATGACCTATCAGGATCGCTACATCCGCGAGGACGGCAAATGGCTGTTCAAGAGTCGCCGACCCCGGCAGTGGTATGCAGCGGATGTCCTGGAGCGCCCCAACGCCCAGAAGAACATGATGCGCTGGCCTCACTCGCCCGACGGCCCGAGCCAGATGGAGGGCTTCTGGCCGACCTTCGACGAGTTCTTCGAGCGGCTCGGCGTGGTGCCGGGTGAACTGATCCCGGCGCGCCGCTAGGCTCTACGAGCTTGCGTAACTCGAGACGGGTCGCGTGTTCCGCGCTGGCGCTGGCGCTGCTTCTCGGAGCGGTGACGGCAGGGGCGCAGACGCTCGCCGTGGGCAGCCGGATCGAGGGCTTCTCGCTGCGCGATCAGCACGGCCAGGCCCACGAAGTTCGTGCGGACACCAGAGCGATCCTCTTCTCCCGCGACATGAAAGCGGGCGACGCGACCAAGGCGGCGCTGGAGGACTCGCGAGGAGGGCTCCTCGCTCAGGCCGGTGCAGTCTACATCGCGGACGTGAGCCGGATGCCCGCGCTCATCCGCAGAGTGTTTGCAATCCCCGGGATGCGCCGACGTGGCTACCCCATCTTGCTCGATCGAGACGGGTCCCGAACGGCGAGCTTCCCGAGCGTGGAAGGCAGTGCGACGCTGCTCGTGCTCGACCGGCTTCGCATCCAGCAGGTCTTGCACCTCGACTCCCCCGCCGAGATCAAGGCCGCGTTGGAGAACGCGGCGTCCGCAGAGGAGCCCGGGGAGATCACCGACTAGTCGCCGTGCGCGGCGTGCAAACAGTTCGCTCAGCGGTACCGCCCGGCTGTCTGGCGTTGCTGGTCCTCATGGGGCTCGCACTCCTCTTCCCCTTCATCCTCGCGAACATCGTGCTGGCAGCCCTGGCGAAGCTCGGACTCAGTCCGGCCGTCTCGTTTCTCGCGGCAATGGCGATCTTCATCGGCGGGATCGTGAACATACCCATCAAGCGAATTCCGCGAGACGAGCTGATCGAGTTCGCGCCGTTCCCGCTCTTCGGCTTCGAGCGCATGGCTCCGCGTCTGGTGCGGCGCAGGACCTATACCCTCATCGCCGTGAATGTCGGGGGCTGCCTCGTCCCCTGTGTCATCGCGGCCTACGAACTGACGCGCATTGCGGCCGAGGGTGGCGTCGCACTCCTGGCGGTCCTGGGCGCGACGGGGATCAACACCGCTGTCTGCTACTGGCTCGCTCGCCCGCTCCCCGGGGTCGGCATCGCCATGCCCGCGCTGGTACCGGCGGTCGTGGCCGCGGCCTGCGCCCTCGTATTCATGCGCGAGCTGGCGCCGCTGGTCGCGTTCGTTGCGGGCGTGCTGGGGCCGCTCCTGGGAGCGGACCTGCTCCACTTGCGGGACGTCCAGCGGATCAACACGGGAGTCGCGAGCATCGGCGGTGCGGGTACCTTTGACGGGATCGTCCTCTCGGGTCTGGTCGCGACCCTGCTGGCCTGAGAGTCGCGCTGCTAGCGCAGTCTCGAGATCAGGTGCAGCAGCGCCGTGAGGGCCGCACTCGCCAGAATGCAGGTGGTGATCGGGAAGTAGAATCGAAAGTCCGGCCGCTCGATGCGGATGTCTCCCGGAAGCCTGCCCAGCCAGGGGAGCGATGGGGCCAGGTAGAGGAGGCTTCCGACGGCGACCAGCAGAACGCCGAGCAACACGAGTGATCGACCGAGCGACTCCATGGCCGGGAAAGTATGTGCCCCGGCCGGGGGCGGACTCAAGAGGTCTCGAAGCGCGGACGTAGACTGCGTGTAACGAGCAGCGGAGAGATGGGGCCAGCGAACGGCAAGGTGAAGCTCGACGGCGGTGAGGCGCGCACGCTCGGGGTCATCTCCGACACGCATGGCCTGGTGCGCCCGGAAGCCGTTCGCGCCCTGGCTGGCTGTGACCTGATCGTGCATGCCGGGGATGTCGGCAAGCCGGAGGTGTTGACCGAGCTGCGCGACATCGCCCGGGTCATCGCCGTTCGCGGGAACGTCGACCACGGGAGCTGGGCCGAGGCGCTTCCGCTCACCGGCGTCGTCGAGGTAGCTGGACAGCTGCTCTACGTGCTTCACAACCTCGCCGAGCTGGATCTCGATCCCCACGCGGCCGGTTTTCGCGTCGTGATCAGCGGTCACTCCCACAAACCCGAGATCGCAGAGCGCGATGGCGTCATCTATCTGAATCCGGGGAGCGCGGG
>JAUXJB010000201.1 GCA_030624945.1 Deltaproteobacteria bacterium
CCCTCGGCGTGGAGATGGACCGAGAGGATGCCCCGTTCGCCATCCGACGACGGCTCCAGAACCACGGCTCCCGCACCATCCCCAAAAATCACACTGACGTCGCGTCCCCGCGTACTGAAGTCCAGTCCCGTCGAGTGCACCTCCGCACCGACGACGAGAACGCGCTCGTACTGGCCCGAGGCCACGAAGAGCTGCCCCACCTGCAGCGAATACAAGAAGCCCGTGCACTGCGAGCGCACGTCCAGCGCAGCACAGCCGCTGATCCCGAGCCGATCTTGCAGGAAGGCCGCGATTCCCGGGAAATCGTGATGCGGCGAGAGTGATGCCACGATGATGGCGTCCAGGTCCTTCGCCGAGATCCCGGCAGCATCGATGGCCCGCAGCGCCGCCTCCTTGGCGAGATCTGCGGGGCCCACACCAGGATCGACGTGGTGGCGCTCCACGATCCCGGTCCGCTGCTGGATCCACTCGTCGGTGGTGTCCATCAGCGCCTCGAGATCCGCGTTGGTCACGATGCGGGGCGGCACGAACATGCCCGTCCCCGTGATCTGCGCCGCGCGCAGCTCCGCCATGGCTAGGCTCCTGTGGCCACGCGCAGCTCGTCGAGGGGAACGTCCTCGAAGAAGATCAGGGGCTCGAGGCTGCGCAACAGGTCTTCGACGCCCGCGCCACTCTGCGCTGACACCGCCACGCCGCCGAGGCGGCGCGCCAGACGCCGCGCCTCGGCCGGATCGAGGAGATCGCACTTGTTGAGCACGAGGCACTCGGGCTTGTCCGAGAGGTCGAGCTCCTCGAGGATCTTGCGCACGGCCGCGACGTGATCCTCGGCACACGGATTGGTCGCGTCGACCACGTGCAGCAAGACCCGCGCCTCGCGAATCTCCTCCAGCGTCGCCTTGAAGCCCGCGATCAGGTCGGGTGGCAGATCCCGAATGAACCCGACGGTGTCCGTCACGATCACCTCGCGCTCGCGCGGAAAGCGCAGCCGCCGCGACGAGGGGTCGACGGTGGCGAAGAGCTTATCCGCCACGAGGACGTCGCTGCGAGTCATGCGGTTGAGCAGAGTCGACTTGCCCGCGTTCGTGTAGCCCACGATCGATAGGACCGGCAGCCCCTCGCGGCTACGCCGCGCGCGCTGTATCGCGCGCCGCTTCTCGACGGTCGCGAGCCCGCGCTCGAGCTGGCGGATTCGATCGCGCACCCGCCGCCGATCGACCTCGAGCTTGGATTCGCCCGGACCCCTGCCCCCGATGCCACCCGCGAGGCGACTCATCGACTCACCCTTGCCCACAAGGCGCGGCAAGCGGTAGCGGAGCTGGGCCAGCTCGACCTGCAAGCGTCCTTCCTTGCTCCGGGCGTGCTGGGCGAAGATGTCGAGAATCAGCTGTGTTCGATCCACGATCCGCTCCTCGACCAGGTCGGTGATGTGACGCAGCTGGGTCGGTGTGAGGTCGCGGTCGAAGAGCACGAGGCTCGCACCGCGCTGCCAGGCGCGGATCACGAGATCCCGCATCTTGCCCTTGCCCACCAGGTAGCGCGGATCGGGCTTGGCCCGACGCTGAGAGATGCACTCGACGATCGAGACGCCCGCGGTGTTGGCGAGCTCTCGCATCTCTTCGAGCCGCTCCTCCGCCGCCAGATCTCGACCGATGGTGACGCCGACGAGAACCGCCCTCTCGCCGGGCGCCTGGATGGTGATGCCTCGCTGGGCTTGACCGAAGCGCTCCTCCAGGTCGTCGATCCACTCGAGAAAGTCGAAGTCGAGTCGGCCGGGATGGACGCGCTCGTGGCGCTCTACCAGCTCCTCCGACCCGTCGGGAGGCCGGAGCGACGCGTAGTCGACGACCCTGGGTAGCCCGTCGTCCCCGACCATGATCGCGACGCTCGCATCGAGGTGCAGCAGACTGAGGTCGGTGAGGTCATCGGGCGTCAGCCCATCACCCGAGAGGTGGGTGTGGATGAAGCGCAGCCCCCGAAGGCGCCCGGTCCCACCCCGCACTCGCTTGAAGTCCGGAAGCTCGATACCGGTCGCGTCGCCCACTGCCACGTACTCGACGCGGCCCGCCCGGGACACGAGGACACCGATCCTCCTGCCCAGCTGCGACGACAGCTCGGACAGCTGGCGCGCAAACTCGGGAGACACCAAGGCGTTGCGCGAGAGCCTGCGCTTGTAGAGGTTCCTCAGGCGGCGAAGCTCGATCGCCTTGAGGCCGTACGACTGACCGTGTAGCTCGGGAATAAATTCCCCCTAACGAGATCCCCTGCTCTCGAGCCCCAATGACTGTACGGATGCTCGGAGGCGCCGGTCAAGTACAGTGTGCCCCGTGGCGGGCGTGGATGTCAGTGTCGTCATGCCGGTCAGGGATGCGGCCGGAACGCTGGAGGCAGCCGTGGCCTCGGTCCTGTCGAGCCGAGGGATCGAGCTCGAGCTCATCTGCATCGATGATGGGTCGCAGGACGCGAGCGGTGACCTGCTGGACAGGGCCGCAGCGAGGGACCGGCGCGTGCGCGTCCTTCACACCGGAGCCCACGGCATCGTGGCGGCCCTGAACGCCGGGCTCGATCGCGCCGCGGCGTCGCTGGTCGCGCGCATGGACGCGGACGACGAGATGCTTCCGGAACGACTCGCTGCGCAGGTCGCCCACCTGCAGGGCTGGCCCGAGGTCACGCTGGTGGGCTGTCAGGTCGAGTGCTTCCGCGAGGACGGCCTGCGCGAGGGCTACCGACTCTACTCGGAATGGGTCAACCAGCTGATCGAGCCCGAGGAGATCGAGCGAGAGGTCTTTGTCGAGTGCCCCATCCCGCACCCGACGTGGACCTTCCGCCGCGACCCGATCCGGGCGCTCGGCGGGTACCGCGACCGCGGCTGGCCCGAAGACCTCGACCTGCTCTACCGGGTTCTGGCGCGCGGCGCGCGGCTCGGGAAGGTCCCGCGGGTCCTACACCGCTGGCGCGACCATCCCGGGCGGCTCTCCCGAGTCGATTCGAGCTACGAACGCGAGGCCTTTGCCCGCGTGAAAGCCCGCTTCCTACCGGTGCTGCACCCGATGACGGCGGCCATCGTGTGGGGCGCGGGCCGGACGGGCCGCCGCCTGGTGCGCCTCCTCGAAGGCGAGGGCCTGCCGACCCGAGCGCTCCTGGATATCAACCCGCGGCGAATCGGCACAACCTGGAGGGGGATACCCATATTTTCCCCGGATCGGCTGGCCACGCGCGCGGCCGCCTGGCTGGGCGAAGGGCTGCGCGTACTCGTCGCAGTGGCGAGCCGGGGCGCGCGCCAGCAGATCCGGGAGGAGCTCGGGAAGCTCGGCCTCGTGGAAGGCCGAGACTTCCTGATGGTGGCCTGAACGGGACGCCGGAGTACCCTCAGGTCTTGGGCCCCCCCGCCGAACCGAGGAGAGGTCATGGCCACAGGCGAACTCGCGCTGATCATCCTGGCAGCGGGGGAGGGTACGCGCATGCGCTCGCGCCTGCCGAAGGTCCTCCAGCCCGTCTGCGGGCGCCCGATCCTGCTCCACGCGGTACGCCTCGGGCGCGAGATCGGTGCGAAGCGAACCATCGTCGTCGTCGGGAGCGCCGAAGAGCAAGTCCGCGAGGCGCTCGCAGGCGAGGACGTGGAGCTGGTGCGCCAGCACGAGCAGCTC